>NZ_JACMYO010000011.1 GCF_020889685.1 Bradyrhizobium oropedii | reverse complement strand
CTTGCTAAGTGGCTCCTCGAGAACAACAAGCCGTCCATGGCTTCTCGCTTTCGAGACGATCTACTGGCCGACGACATCGTGGAGTACAAGAACAAGCAGGGCGACCCTGAAAACCGCCTCGATGCGGCGCTGTCTCATCTCCGGAGGCTTTTGCCCGGGCGTGACGAATTCGGACCGATCGGACCCGGCTCGCAGGTCATGGGACGCCGTATCCTACACCCTTACGAGGCCGACACCGAGGTCATCGACGAGGCGGAGCGCAAAGGCCTGCGCGACCTTGGACCCAGGAGTTCAAGAAAACAGAAGTTTGATATATATGACCGCGCCTATCGCCTTCGTGCGCTCAGTCACTGGCTCCAGATGGAGGAGAAGGGGAGTATAGTTAGCCGATTCAACGGGACGGCAGAGCAGAGGGAAATGTTGCAGAAGGAAATTGAGGAGTTCAGGCTATCTGGAGCTAGAATGTATAATCTGGATCTGACGTCCCTTCGGAACTACTTGCAACTTCGCGAGGCGAACGCGGCGCTCGGGCTGGAAGCTTATGAGCCGCCGGGTTCGCCTGTCGCAGAGCTCGCTCAGCAGCCCGGCTCGCCGCAAAGGCCTGCGGATTCGATCTCCACATGGTCATTGCCGTCGTTGCCGTCCGATTTCGATTTCCCCGAGCTGAGCTTCACCGCACCAGCGCCGCCGGCTAGGGCTCCATCAGACATCTATGGCAGCCTTGAGTCACTGATCGATCTGAATGCGCCCACACCGGACGAGTGGCGTCACGATGCGCAGTCTGCGCCGGCACTGCCTGCCAGCGCTCGTTCGGACATCTATGGCAGTCTTGAGTCACTGATTGATCTGAACGCACCCACACCGGACGAGTGGCGTCACGAGGCGCAATCCGCGCCGGCGCCGCCTGCCAGGGCTCCGTCGGACATCTATGGCAGTCTTCAGTCACTGATAGATCTGAATACGCCCACACCGGGCGAGCTGGGTGACGATGCTCACTCTGCACCCGCACCTAACGCGCAGCCGTTCTACCTTGCGCCTGCGGCGGCCCATCATGAGGCGGCGGATTTGCCCGATCTTGGACCCGTATTCGGCGAGAACTGGCGGCATGGCCCCCAACTGGCGGAGCCCGTCATGATCGACATACTGGAAAACATGCAGCTCTTGCCGACCCGGTACGTCCCAATGACACGCTTTTTCATCAACGGAGAGCGCTACACGGCGGAGTTGTTGCCGGATGGACGAGTTCTTCTCTTCCATCGCCCGTAACGTGGCCGCGGCCCAACAGGGGCAGCATCTCACTTACCGAAAGTAAGATAAGATGTCGGACAAAGTCGGCCACCCGGCTTTTGCTCCCGACCTCACCAATCTAGGCGCCGAAGCGTAACCTCAACAATGGTTGAAGGTTTAATTTTACTGCCGCCGCGACGGCGCGACTTGGACAATTTGGACGTTCGCAATCGTGGTTACGGTGGCTTTCACATCGGCAGGCTCGCTGGGGCGTCCGTCAATCCGAGTGAAAGGGCCATCTGTCTCCGTCGGGTTTCGATCGATCGGCAACTCGGTGCGAGGGCAGGGCCTCGGTCGAACGCTCCCGCAGCACAATTAGCCTTTGATGACGATGTCGTGTAGCCGGCGACTCTGGCGCGTGATGAACGGACGCGCCAAGGCCAGCGTTCATCGATTATCCAAACAGCAGGCGCGAGCGCCTCAGTGCCGTTGTCCGCGGCGCTCGAGGCGCATACTGCCAGGTGGCAGCTATCGCATCATCGCCGGAGCGCTGCTCGGCAAGAAACGGATCGCGCGCGCTTGGAAGACACGGTCCGTGCAACCGACGGGTGCGGAGCCTCCCTCTGGTGTGGATCGGCGGCTATTGCAAGCTTCTGCGGCCCGAGCGTCTTCGATGGGGATATCGAAAATCGCGCCCCTCATCTTCGGCATCCCCCTAAGCACCTCTGCTCCGCGATCGTGGCAGTCGACGCGCGACGACCCTCGTTCGCGCTCCAGAGGATCACGGAGCTTTTCAAATGTCCGATCCGAGCGCGGATCAGCCGTCCCGATACCTGCGCACGCCCGAAGCCGCGCGATTTCTGAGTTTGTCCGGCCGCACGTTGGAGAAACACCGAACGTACGGAACCGGTCCCGAGTATCACAAGATCGGCGGGCGCGTGGTCTACTCAGTAGCTGACCTGACAGCCTGGGCGAAGCTGGGCAAGAAGAAATCGACCTCGGATCCCGGTGTCGGGACCGTACTGCCCGCAAAACGGCGCGCGCCAATTCCCTATGCGGGTAAGGAGCGGCGCTAAGCCATGTCCGTTAGCAAATCCTCAGCCCGCCGCCGCCGCCGCTCCGAGCGCGAGCAGCTTGACCTGTTTCATGCGCTTCCTGGCGATCTCGCGCCGCACGTCGCGCAGGATGTGATGGCCTATCCATTCGTCTCGCTCGCAATGCGCGTCGAGGTCGCGCCGGAACACTGCATGGCGACCATCTGGGATGCAGAGGTCCTGATCTGGGCCGCGTCCCGGCTCGTCGAAGCCCTTGACACCGGTTTGAAAACGTCGCGCCTGATGGCCGCAATGTCTTACGAGATTTTGCCTTTTTTCCGCCTGGGCACGAGAGCGCCTGACTATGATCGGCTGAACGCGGGGCTTGGTAGGGCGCAGTCGCCGACAGTGCAGATCTCGATCCGCCAGCCGATAGAACGGCGGCGGCCTCGCTTCTCCTGGATCAACGAGTGGAAAGAGACGGACCATGCAAACGGGCGTCCATTTGGTCTCGAGCTGATCCCGCCTGACTGGTTCTATAAGGGTGTGGTCGATCACGCGCTCGTGCTGACGATCGATCGTGCTTATTTCAGTCTGGCCGGGGGACTTGAGTGCTGGCTTTACCGGCTGCGTAAGCACGGTGGATGCCACGACGGCGGCCGGAGCTTCAACCTTGTGCACCTCCATGCCAGGTCCCGCGTCCTTTCGCCGCTCAAGGATTTTGCCTACGACGTACGCCAGATCGTCCAACGCCAGACATGGCCCATCTATCAGCTTGCGCTCACGCGCGATCCGAACGGTGCCGAACGGCTGAACTTTGCAGCGAGGCTTGTTAACCCCTTAACCGCGCGGCTGTGCATACGCGGGCTCATTTCCAGCTTCAGAGGACAACCTGTGAATCAGCACGTGCTATCGGGGACCGTAACGCTCGTACCATCGGGGACTCGAGCCTCGTGCCATCAAGTCGACCATGCCTGCAACGAGCATGCCTCATGGGCCAACTCTCTCGCGCACAAAACTCTCCTGCGATGCGATTGTTGTGGCCAATGCATGTGCGCGAAGATCGCGCGCATGATCACGCGATCATCAGCGTCGGCGTCACCGCATCGCTTGCGTCTCTTTTCCTTGCGGCAGCTCGCTCGTCGAGGAGAACTCGTTAATGTCCGTAGTTGGCGCGACGGCCGCACGTTGGAGTCGGCGGCGCTCAATGCGGGCGCCAAGGCAGAAGGTTGCGCCATTGATCCAGATCTTGTGCAGCAGCACGGCGAGCTACGGGCCCCCGAGACGCGGCTCGAAATTGTTGGGAATGGTCGTCAGGATCGTGATTGCCGCCTTGTGCAGCATCGCCCGCGTCAGTTCGTCGCCGCATCTGGTGATGCTCCCGATGCGAGCGGTTTGTCCGGATTGATGGCGCCGTGGCGTCAATCCGAAATGGGTCCGGACATTGGTCGACTTCCTGAATCGTCTCGGATCCAGCGACACGTCGAGCCCTGCATGGAAGTCCATCGTTCGACCTCGTCGCCGACGGCTGGAATGCACGGTGCGCTCCAGCCGCGAATCGTTGCGAGGCCTAGTCGCCACGACGCGTCAGGCAAGGGGGCACGACTCAGTACCGCGGCTAGCCAGAAATCCTTGGGATTTCTTCAAACGGACCAGGCCTCAACTTGCATGGGAGCTGACTGGCAACGTCAGGCCGCCAGGCCTGCTCACCTTCAGAAGTGGCACACGCGCTTCGCTAAGCCCAAAGCATACCGTTTCCGGTTTGAGCGTCAGGGAGCGGCGGCATGAGCGATCTCACGGAAGTGGAAGTTTTGTGGCTCGAGAAGCGTATCGAGAACCGCGTTCGGTTTGGTCGTATTGTCAGGGAACGAAAGCTTGATCGTCACCGGCGTGTCCTATCATTTGCACCAGGCAGCATCTTTGGCTTCGTCCGTTGGACATCCAACGACTTTGGCTCGATCACCTCGCGGATTGACATCTTGCGCGCGGTGGCACCGGGACAGCGCTGCTCGACCGTACCGTATGTGAGGCCCGGCGGAGAGATTGTGCTGCGGCTCTCTGGCTGGCCGAAGGTCGAGCGCGTGTTGCAGATGGTTGATGCCGTCGAGGCGCTTGGAATCGATCCGGCTGACGTCGCTCCCGATCATTGGCATCACGTTCATAACCGTCTGTCCGTCAACGAAAACCCGCGTCCATATACGAAAACACGCCACCAGGCCTGGCTCCATCGTCGGAGAGTGATGCGATGACGAGCCGCCTGATGACGCTGACCACGACGTTTGCGGTGGCGGCCGCGCTCATCGCGACGATCGTCCTGGAGCCGCTTCCACTCTACATTTGGAATGCATCGGCAAGCGTGCCAATCGGTCTCTACAGCCTACGACCGGCGAAGCGCTTCCATGTAACCGAGCTGGTCGCCGTTCAGCCGCCGGAGCCGCTTGCGACCCTCCTCGATTTGAACGGCTATCTGCCGGTCGGCGTCCCCATGCTTAAGCGGGTCTTGGCACTGCCCGGGCAGACGGTCTGTAGAAGCGGGCTCGCGATTTCGGTCGATGATATTGCGGTGGGCGAGGCGAAGGATCGCGACGGACGCGGCCGGCCGCTGCCCAAATGGCAGGGGTGCCGCGTCGTCGGCGACGGCGAGCTCTTTCTCATGAATTGGCAGTCGGACGACTCCATGGACGGCCGATATTTTGGATTCCTTCCGGCGTCGGCGGTGATTGGCCGTGCGCTCCCGGTCTGGACGTGGGAGGAGTGACCGTGCGTGTTCTACGTGTTCACCCCGCCATTCCTCGGTTGGATCGGTTGCGGGACCATTCCTCCGTCCCCGCCAACGCTTGCAAGCCTGACGCGCGCAGCGGTGGTCCATATGACCGGCGCGAAGCGGCTTTACCCTGGACGGGTGCGAACACGACGGGAGACTTGGCTCGGTCATGTATGCCTGTTTGGGTAGTTGTGTCGCTGCTGCTTGCTCTAACCGCATCGGACACTGCCGCTCTGGCCGAAAACGGGTCCGCTTCGCTCCCAGCGATCTATCGAACCACCCACAGGCTTTCGGCCTTCATCGAAGAAGCCTCACAACGTTTTACGATCCCGGCGCAGTGGATATGCTCGGTTTTGAGCATCGAAACTGCTGGAGACATGCATGCCAAGTCGCCCAAGGGCGCAATGGGACTGATGCAGATCATGCCGGCGACTTGGGCGGAACTGCGCCAACGCTATGATCTAGGAAACGATCCATACGATCCGCGTGACAACATTCTGGCCGGCACGGCGTATCTCCGTGAATTGCTCGACCGCTACGGTTCGCGTGGCGCTTTTGCTGCGTACAACGCGGGACCAACTCGCTACGAAGAACATCTCGCGGGAGCCACTTTGCCAGACGAGACGCGAGCATATGTGGCAAAGATTGCAAATTTGCTTAGCATCCAACTGCCGCCGACGTGTACAGCGAGCCGGAGGTCATCAGCAGCTGCGACGCTGTTCGTTGAGCGAGCTGACCTGATGGAAACGCGCGGTAGGCCGACAGCGTTCGTGCTCTCGCGCTACGCAACGGTTGCAATCTCGTCGCGCGATGTTTCGCAGATGGCCCCCAGGCCCACTGGCGTTTTTGTCGCTCGATCGGACTCGAGGGTGTTGCGATGACCAGCAATGGCGTGCTTCAGCGAGCAATCGGTGGAGGAGCGAGAGCAGTGGGCGGGCACGACGTGTGCGTCCGGGGGCTGCACATGACGTCATGTCTTGACGAGTCTAGCGGCCTCGGTCGGCAATGCGTCGACTCGGCGAGCTCCTACTCTGTGCGGGGCTCTGCCATGGCAGCTGTCGCCTTCGCGATCACTGCTTCGGCGCGCTCTATCGCGGCGTGGAATTCCTCGCTCTTCCAAGTATCAACCGAATGGGCGTCATCGTACGACTCGTCTGTGGCGTCTTGCGCGCGTGGCACCAACTCGCGAAGCACCGCAATGGCTTCGGAGAGCAGCTTGGCATTCTACTCATCGCGGGAAGACCGCGTCACCTCTTTAGCCTCACCGCATCGCAATTGTGATCCGTCAGGCAATATCGTTGCAAAAGATGACTATTGCAACTGCCTACGGAATACGACGGCAGAACGGCTCTTCAAATCGGGCTTCGAGAAGCCGGTGCACGGGGATAGCCGCCGTGTGGCCGGATCGGGAGCCTGGTGCAACGACTTGGGTGGTCGTTGCCACACAGGAGAACTCCGATGAAGCTATACGTTGGATTGGACGTCGGTCTGGAAGAAACCAGTCTTTGCATCGTCGATGGCGAGGGTCTCACCGTTCGCGAGGTCAGGGTTATGACCGAGCCAGCGGCGATCCGCTCCGCGGTAGAAGGCTCCGCGGATCGCCTCGAGAGAGTGGGAGTCGAGGCGTCATCGCTTGGCATCTGGCTGTATCGCGAACTGCAGCCAGCGGGGCTCCCGATCATTGTTGTCGAAGCGCGTCACATGCGCGTTTCGCTGTCGACGATGCGCAACAAGACCGACCGGAATGACGCGCCCGGCATCGCGCAGATGATGCGGTTGGGCTGGTATCGCGCCGTGCATATCAAGAACATCGACATGCAGAAGATGCGCACGCTGCTGACCAGCCGGAAGCTGCTCAAGCGCAAGCTGATCGACCTCGAAAACCACATTCGTGGTGCGCTGCGGGCCTATGGGTTGCTCGTTGGAGCCATCGCCCGCGGTGCCTTTGAGGCCCGTGTGCGCGAACTGATCGAGCGCAGCGATCCGGTCTTTGTAATGACCATTGAGGCCATGTTGGATGTACGCCGCGCCACCCTCGAGGGTTACGATCGGCTGCACCGTGTGCTGCTGCAGGTGGTCCAGCATGATGCTGTCTGCCGGCGCCTGTTGACGGTTCCAGGCGTCGGTCCCGTTGCGGCCCTGTCGTTCAAGGTCGGCGTCGATGATCCCCGGCGCTTTGCCGGATCGCGAACGGTAGGCGCGCATTTTGGCTTGGCGCCGAGGCGGCACCAGTCCGGCACGTCGATCGATTACGAAGGGCGCATTAGCAAACAGGGCGACGTCGCCGTGCGCGAGGCGCTTTCCGAGGCGGCTGCAAGCCTGCTGCTGCGGGTCAGGAAATGGTCGGCACTGCGGGCGTGGGGCCTGCGGATCGCCAAACGGTCGAGCATGCTGTGCGCGATCACCGCGGTCGCGCGCAAGCTCGCAAGCATTCTGCACCGGATGTGGGTCAGCGAGACCGATTTCCACGTTGGTTTTGGTGCCAAAGTCACGCAGCGGCTGCGGTTGAAACCTGCACGGTAGCCGCGCTGCAGATGACGACGGATTAGCGTTGGGTTTGCGCTCGGCACGTTGAGGAGGAGCGAAATTGGAGATGCGCGCATGTCCGCTATCTCTTGCCTGCTGCCGCCCTTCGGGGACGAGAGCGCCGGACTGCTTGGACAGCCCTGTTTACGAACCTGATGAAGAGCATGCGACGGCCGAAGTGCTGAAGGCGAAGGAACGCATGGACCCCGCCTGGTGAATGCACGTCGCGTACGCGGCTGCGGTGAAGTGCGCGTTGTTGGTGCAGGAGTCGGTAATGGCTGAAGTTCGAAGAGTCGAAGAAAAGCGTAGGAATGAGTTGACTTTGCCCGCCCGATTAGGACGGCCAGATAAAAGGGGCTCGCCGGTCGAACCGCAAGCCATTGGCATGGCTTGGGTTCTCGCGTGCCGGTCGGTCGGGGCGCGTGCCGCGCCTTGCATTTTGACGAATGCAATCAATAGGGTTTTCGGCACCGTGCGCGCTTTTGATCGTTGGGAGGCGCTGCCGTGAGCGTAGGCGACAGCGACTTGCGTATTCGGCCTGGACGCATCCGCAGCACCCGCGCGCCAAAGCCCAAGAGCTTCATCAACCAGGTGCTGCGGGCGGCGAAGAAAGCCGGACACACAGCGGGTCAGACCGCGGCCGGCAGGCGTTCGGCAGCCTATGGGCGCTCGACGTTTGGCCGCGGGCGCCTCGCCTTTAGCCGTGCCAGATTGTTCGGCCCGACGCGCCGTGTTGTGGTGAAGGCGCGCGTGGTTCGTCATAAAGGGCGAGCCTTCCGTTCAGCGCCACTGACCGCCCACCTCTCATATCTGAAGCGCGACGGCGTGACCCGGAGTGGTGAGCGGGCCGAGATGTTCGATGCTGACAGCAACCGCGCCGATAGCGCTGGTTTCGCCGAACGGTGCCAGGACGACCGGCATCATTTCCGGTTCATCGTCTCGCCGGAGGATGCCGGCGACATGACCGACCTGAAGGCCTTCACCCGCGATCTCGCCAGGCAAATGGAGACCGATCTTGGCACGCGGCTCGACTGGGTGGCCGTCGACCATTGGAATACCGACAACCCACACGTCCATCTTCTCGTTCGGGGAGTAGACGAGGAAGGGGCAGATCTCGTGATCTCCCGCGACTACATCAGCCAAGGCCTTCGCTCCCGCGCCGAGGAACTGGTCGCCATAGAACTAGGTCCAAAACCGGAGCACGAGATCCGCAATTCGCTGGAGAGGGAAGTCACGGCAGATCGATGGACGCGGCTAGATCGGGAGATCCGGCTGGCAGCCGATGAGACCGGCACTGTCGATCTTCGCCCCGAGAACCCGGGCATCTCCGATCCCGAGATCCGGCGCCTGATGGTTGGTCGCCTTCAACACCTGGAGAAGATGGGCCTTGCCGCATCCGCCGCACCAGGAGAATGGATGGTGGGGCTCGAGGCCGAGCGCAGCTTGCGCGACCTCGGCATGCGCGGCGACATCATCAAGACCATGCACCGTGCCTTCACCGAGCGTGGGGAAGCGCGCGGCGTTGCCGACTTCGTCATCGAAGGTGGACGGCCGACGGCACAGATTATCGGGCGGCTGGTCGACCGCGGATTGCATGACGAACTGACCGGCGAGGCCTACGCCTTGATCGACGGAACAGACGGACGCGCTCACCACGTGCGCTTCCGAGGGCTCGAGGCGTTCGAATATGCACCGCCGGTCGGCGGCATCGTCGAAGTCCGGAGTTTCGGTCCACCCGGCGATCCGCGCCCCACCGTGGTACTCGCGACCCGTTCCGATCTCGATCTTGGTGGGCAGGTCACTGCAAAAGGGGCCACCTGGCTCGACCATAGACTGGTTAAACGCGATCCCGTGCCGCTCGCTATGGGCGGATTTGGCCGCGAGACCCGCGACGCCTTGGAAGCCCGAACGGAGCATCTGGTCCAGGAGGGCCTGGCGCGGCGGCAGGGCCAACGCATCATCCTGCAGCGCGACCTCCTGAACACGTTGCGCCGGCGCGAGCTGGACGAGGTGGCGGCAAAGGTCTCGGCCGACACCCGCCTGCCTCATGTGAACGCCGCCTCTGGAGAGCAAGTGGCGGGCACCTATCGCGAGCGGCTGACGCTCACCTCTGGACGTTTCGCCATGATCGATAATGGGCTCGGCTTCCAGCTCGTGCCCTGGTCGCGCGAGCTCGAAAAGAGGCTGGGCCAACACGTCACCGGGGTCGTGAAGGACGGCGGTGGCATCGAGTGGGGTTTTGGTCGGAAGCGCGACCTCGGCCTCTAGCAATCTCTCCAGTTCAGTTGCGGAAGGACGTTCGGGATGTCCGGAACCAAAATCCTCTGGGGTCAGGTGATCGTTGTCGGCCTGATCGTTTTGTTGGCCATTTGGGGAGCAACCGAGTGGACGGCCTGGCGGCTCGCCTGGCAACCGGAGCTTGGGCGGCCCTGGTTCGAACTGTTGGGCTTCAAGATCTATTACCCGCCAGTCTTCTTCTGGTGGTGGTTCGTCTACGACGCCTATGCGCCTCAAATCTTTGTCGAGGGGGCCTTCATCGCGGCGGCGGGGACCTTCGTCTCGATCGCGGTGGCGATCGGCATGTCGGTGTGGCGGGCGCGCGAGGCCAAGAATGTCGAGACCTATGGCTCGGCGCGCTGGGCTGATCTGGAGGAGGTGAGGGCTGCTGGCTTACTCGGTCCGGACGGTGTGGTGCTCGGCAAGCTCGACCGCGACTACCTTCGCCATGACGGACCGGAGCATGTTTTGTGTTTTGCACCGACCCGATCAGGCAAAGGCGTCGGTCTTGTCGTCCCCTCATTGTTGGCTTGGCCCGGCTCGGCCATCGTTCACGACATCAAAGGGGAGAACTGGCAACTGACCGCCGGTTTCCGCTCGTCGCATGGCCGCGTCTTGTTGTTCGACCCGACCAACCCAACGTCCTCAGCCTACAATCCGCTCCTCGAGGTCCGGCGCGGGGAATGGGAGGTGCGCGACGTCCAGAACGTCGCCGACGTCCTGGTCGACCCCGAAGGCTCCCTCGACAAGCGGAATCACTGGGAGAAGACCAGCCATTCGCTCCTGGTCGGCGCGATCCTCCATGTCCTCTATGCCGAGACCGACAAGACCCTAGCTGGCGTGGCGGCATTTCTGTCCGACCCGAAGCGGCCGATCGAGGCGACGTTGAAGGCGATGATGACCACGCCGCACTTTGGCGAGCAGGGTGCTCATCCCGTGGTCGCCTCGACCGCGCGCGAGCTCCTCAATAAATCCGAGAACGAACGCTCCGGCGTCCTGTCCACCGCGATGTCATTCCTCGGACTTTACCGCGATCCGGTCGTGGCCCAGGTGACCCGCCGTTGCGACTGGCGGATCGCCGACCTGATTGCCGATGCCAGCCCCACGACGTTGTACCTCGTGGTGCCGCCCTCAGATATCTCACGGACCAAACCGTTGATCCGCCTGGTGCTGAACCAGATCGGCCGGCGCCTGACCGAGGACTTACACGCCCGCGGTCGCCGGCATCGAGTGCTGATGATGCTCGACGAGTTCCCAGCACTCGGGCGGCTTGATTTCTTCGAGTCCGCGCTGGCCTTCATGGCGGGGTACGGCATCAAGAGTTTCTTGATCGCGCAATCACTCAATCAGATTGAGAAGGCTTACGGTCCCAACAACGCCATTCTCGACAACTGCCACGTCCGCGTCAGCTTCGCGACCAATGACGAACGGACAGCGAAGCGTGTGTCCGACGCGCTCGGTACCGCGACCGAGATGAGGGCGATGAAGAACTATGCCGGTCATAGGTTGAACCCCTGGCTGGGGCACCTGATGGTCTCGCGCCAGGAGACGGCAAGGCCGCTGCTGACCCCGGGTGAAGTCATGCAGCTTCCGCCGATGGACGAGATCGTCATGGTGGCGGGCACGGCGCCGATCCGGGCGAAGAAAGTCCGCTACTACGAGGATCGGCGGTTCACCGAGCGGGTTCTGCCTCCGCCGGATCCGGCGAGGGCCGGCCGATCATCGCGAACGGACGGATGGTCGGCGCTCGGAACGCCGAAGCCGACGGGAGGTCCAACTAGCAAAGCCGCGGAGGCCGAGGAAGACACGGCGAACACCGGCCTTCGTCGCGAGCCCGAACTCCCCGATCACGTCGCGATCGTCAAGGAGACGACCGAGCCGACGCCAGCCGAGGAATTTGCCGCGGTTCTTGACGACGACGAGGATGCTGTCCGCCAGTCTCGGCTCATACGCCAACAGATGCGCGGTGTCGCCCGTCAAGTCGCCATGGACCCAAATGACGGTATGGAGCTCTGAGGCGATATGCGCGACCGGATGAACGTCTATTTCCCGCCAGAGCTTCTGAAACAGATCTCGGAGCTCGCCGATCGCAAGAAGCTTTCCCGGTCCGCGATCGTGGAAGCGGCAGTCGGTTCGTTTCTGTCACCGGACGGCGCGGACAGGCGGGAGGCAGCGTTTACCCGTCGGCTGGATCGACTGTCGCGTCAGATGCAGAGACTGGAGCGCGACGTTGGTTTGACAGCCGAGACCTTGGCCCTCTTCATTCGTTTCTGGCTGACGATCACGCCACCGCTACCCAACGACGCGCAGGCGGCCGCGCAGGCAAAGGGTCGGGAACGATTTGAAGGATTTGTCGAGGCGCTCGGGCGCCGTTTGCAGAAGGGACAAAGCTTTCTGCGCGAGATTCCAGAAGATATCCGCCGTCAGGAACCTGCCGAAGAAACCTGATCGAACCATGTAGAAAGCCCATTTCGCCGGTCCTTCTTTATCTACGCCAGCCTACGACTGCAGCGATTTAGCCGAACTGACGAAAGCTGGACGCGCTATCGGCTCGAGCGAGCTGAGAGCAAAGGGGCCAGCATGCAAATCTCAACAGCATGGCGTCAAGCTGCGCGCGTTTTTCTGCCTTTTGTAGCCGGGTACTATCTCTCTTATCTGTTTCGAACGATCAACGCTCTGATCGCCAGCCATCTCAGCTCGGATACCGGCGTTGGGACTGCCGACCTCGGGTTGCTTACGTCAGTCTATTTTCTTGTTTTTGCAGCAGCTCAGATCCCCGTTGGTATTCTATTGGACCGCTTTGGTCCGCGTCGCGTCCAGAGCGTTCTGCTTTTGCTCGCAGCAGTCGGCGCGGGACTGTTCTCGGTATCGACCGGCTTCCTATCCCTTTTGATTGCACGAGCAATGATCGGGCTTGGGGTGGCGGCGGCGCTCACAGCAGGTCTGAAATCCATCATCCTTTGGTTCCCAAGGGAACGAGTTGCGTTGCTGAATGGCTACATGGTCATGCTGGGATCGCTAGGAGCGGTGACCGCTACGACTCCCGTCGAGCACCTGCTCGCCTGGATGGGCTGGCGGCAGCTCTTTGAGATCCTGGCGGCTGCGACCGGAGCGACGGCTCTTCTCATCTACGTCATGGTGCCCGAACGACGCGATGTCTCGTCAACAGCGCGCGCCACCCTCAGCTCCGTTTTTGGCGATCGGCGCTTTTGGCGAATGGCCCCGTTGTCGGCGACTTGCGTTGGATCGTCCTGGTCCCTGCAGGGATTGTGGGCATCGCCTTGGCTGATAGACGTCGAGGGGCTTGATCGCGCAAGTCTCGTCAGGCAGCTGTTCATAATGTCGATCATGCTTAGCGCCGGTGCCTGGTTGTTCGGTATGACAGTCCATCACATCAAACGAAGGGGAATCGGCGCGGAGGCGATATTAGCGATCGTTGCTGTCTTGTTTATCGTAGCCGAGCTGGCCTTGATCCTGCGAGCGCCTCTGCCGTCCATTTTGCCCTGGTCCGTTGTCGCAATTGCCGGAACGGCGACGGTCGTCAGTTTTGCGGCGATAGCTGATTACTTTCCGCCTGAGCTTGCTGGTCGTGCCAATGGCGCCTTGAACGTCTTGCACTTTGGCTGGGCATTTCTGGCACAATCCGCAACAGGCCTGATCCTGGAGCAATGGCCGACGAACGGTGGCCATAGGTCCGCCTCAGCCTATCAGGTCGCATTCGGTCTCAACATAGCACTGCAGATCACGGCATTGGTGTGGTTCGCGCTGCCTTGGCGCCAATCCGTCGCCTCATGGATACGTTCAATTCCCTTTTTCATGCCTGCAAGTGATTCCGATGCTGTCGAGCCCGTCGGCGTATATGAGAACTCGGTCATACTGGTACCCACGGATGACGATGCGGAGTGGTGAGCGGTCGCTCGCCAAGTACAATACGATTGAGTAGGCCTCAACATCAGTTCTCAGTCTTTCTTTTTCTACGCCAGTCTACGATCACTGAAGCCGCTTGTTGCGCCAAGTCCATAGGTGCCTTTTCTAATCATCCCCACATGAGGACGCTCGTTGGACGTCCTCATTTCGTGGGGGCGAACAGTGGCAATCCATTCCATTCAATCGGAAGCGAGTTCGCGCGGTGCGCGAATGCTGCGCAGCGCGCTTGGGTCGGCGATTGCCGGCTACCTCGAAGACGAGGCGATCATCGAGGTGATGCTCAACCCAGATGGGCGGCTGTGGATCGACCGGTTGTCGAATGGCCTGATCGACACAGGCGAAACTCTGTCGGCTGCGGATGGCGAGCGCATTGTTCGCCTGGTAGCGCATCACGTCGGTGCCGAGGTGCATGCCGGCTCGCCACGGGTCTCGGCCGAATTGCCTGGGACCGGCGAGCGCTTCGAAGGTCTGTTGCCACCGGTCGTTGCTGCACCGGCCTTTGCTATCCGCAAGCCGGCCGTGGCGGTGTTTACGCTCGACGACTACGTCGCCAGGGGGATCATGACCTCGGAGCAGGCCAACACCCTGAAGGACGCGGTCGCCGCACGGAAGAACATCCTCGTCGCCGGCGGGACATCGACCGGCAAGACGACACTGACGAATGCCCTCCTGGCCGAGGTGGCAAAGAGCTCCGATCGGGTCATTCTGATCGAAGACACGCGCGAGCTGCAATGCAAAGCGTCCAATCTAGTGGCGCTGCGGACTAAGGATGGCGCGGCGACGCTGTCAGATCTTGTCCGCTCCTCGCTGCGACTGCGTCCCGATCGTATCCCGGTTGGCGAGGTCCGCGGTGCCGAAGCACTCGATCTGCTCAAGGCCTGGGGTACCGGCCATCCAGGCGGCATTGGGACCATTCATGCGGGCACCGCGCTCGGTGCGCTGCGCCGGCTCGAGCAGCTCATCCAGGAAGCCGTCATCACGGTTCCGCGCGCTTTGATCGCCGAGACCATCAACCTCGTCGCCGTCCTTGCGGGCCGCGGCGCTGACCGTCGCCTCGCTGAGCTCGCCCTCGTCGCGGGGCTTGGTGCGGCCGGCGACTACAGCCTTTCATCAGCAGGAGACTGACATGCATCCGCAATTTCGTTTTCGTCGAGATGCCGCTTCGCTTGCCACGTCCGGGCTGGTTCTTTTGACGTCAGCACCAGCATGGGCTGCCGGCTCGAACATGCCGTGGGAGCAGCCACTCAATCAGATCTTGCAGTCGGTTGAAGGTCCGGTCGCCAAGATCATCGCCGTCATCATCATCGTCGTGACCGGGCTCACGCTTGCGTTCGGGGACTCGTCAGGTGGTTTCCGCAGGCTGATCCAGATCGTGTTCGGTCTGTCGATCGCGTTTGCCGCCTCGAGTTTCTTCCTGTCGTTCTTCTCCTTCGGCGGCGGCGTGGTGATCTGATGGATGAACCGGTCACAGGCTTTGTCGTGCCCGTTCACCGCGCGCTCACTGAGCCAATCCTGATGGGCGGCGCGCCGCGATCGGTTGCGATCGTGAACGGCACGCTTGCGGCAGCCCTTGGGCTCGGACTGCGGTTGTGGATCGCCGGTCTTGTCCTCTGGTTCATCGGCCATATGGCCGCTGTCTGGGCCGCCAAGCGCGACCCCGCCTTCATCGATGTGGTGCGCCGGCATCTGCGCATTCCCGGTCATCTCAACGTCTGAGTTCGCGGTCATGATGAACCTTGCCGAATATCGTCATTCCAACGCGCGTCTCGCCGACTTCCTGCCCTGGGCAGCCCTCGTCGACGAGGGAATCATCCTGAACAAGGACGGCTCGTTCCAGCGGACAGCAAAGTTCCGGGGGCCTGACCTCGACAGCGCGGTGCCGGCCGAGCTTGTCGGCGTCGCCGGTCGCCTGAATAACGCGCTGCGCCGTCTGGGATCTGGTTGGGCGGTCTTCGTTGAAGCGCAACGCCATTTTGCGGGTGCTTACCCGCCGAACACCTTTCCGGATGTCGCGTCTGCACTGGTCGACGCCGAGCGCAGAGCTCAATTCGAAGAGGCGGGCGCCCATTATGAGTCCAGCTACTTCTTGACCTTCCTCTATCTGCCTCCCGAGGAGGGGGCGGCTAAGGCGGAGCGATTGCTCTATGAAGGCCGCGACCGCACCGTTGGAGCAGATGCCCGGGAGGTGCTGCGCGGGTTTATTGATCAAACCAACCGCGTGCTGCAACTCGTCGAAGGGTTCATGCCGGAATGCGGCTGGCTCGATGATCAGGACACGCTGACCTACCTGCACTCGACGATCTCGACCAAGCGTCATCGCGTTCGGGTGCCCGAAGTTCCCATGTACCTCGATGCGCTGTTGTCCGACCAGCCGTTGACCGGCGGGCTAGAGCCGATGCTGGGTTCAGCGAACGTGCGGGTCTTGACGATTGTCGGCTTCCCGGGCGCGACGACCCCGGGGATCCTGGACGACCTGAATCGCCTGGCATTCTCGTATCGTTGGTCGACGCGCGCAATCATGCTCGACAAGACCGACGCCACCAAGCTGCTGACCAAGATTCGGCGGCAGTGGTTCGCCAAGCGAAAGTCGATTGGCGCCATTCTCAAGGAGGTCATGACCAACGAGGCGTCGACGCTGCTCGATACCGACGCACACAACAAGGCGCTTGATGCCGACGCGGCGTTGCAGGAATTGGGGTCGGATCAGATCGGACAAACCTTTGTTACAGCGACCATCACTGTCTGGGACCGCGATCCCAATGCTGCCGATGAAAAGCTGAGGCTGGTCGAGAAGGTCATCCAGGGCCGCGATTTCACCTGCATGATCGAGACGGTGAACGCCGTCGAAGCCTGGCTCGGCAGTCTGCCCGGGCACGTCTATGCCAACGTGCGGCAGCCGCCGGTATCGACCCTCAACCTCGCTCATATGATTCCGATGTCGGCCGTGTGGGCCGGAGAGGCGAGGGATCTGCACTTCAAGGGTCCGCCGCTTCTGTTCGGCAAGACCGAGGGATCAACGCCGTTCCGATTCTCGCTCCACGTCGGCGACGTCGGTCATACCCTTGTGGTGGGGCCGACAGGCGCTGGCAAGTCAGTGTTGCTCGCGCTGATGGCGCTACAGTTCAGGCGTTATCCGAACTCACAGGTCTTCGCGTTTGACTTCGGTGGTTCGATTCGGGCGGCCGCCCTCGCCATGGGCGGTGATTGGCATGATCTCGGCGGCGCATTGTCCGACGGAGGCGAACAACCCGTCGCCCTGCAGCCGCTGGCCTGGATTGATGATCCTTCCGAGCGCGGATGGGCGACGGAATGGATCGGCGCGATCTTGGCACGGGAAAAGGTCGAGATCACCCCGGAGGTCAAGGATCATCTCTGGTCGGCGCTGACATCTCTCGCTTCGGCGCCGAGGGAGGAGCGCACCCTCACGGGCCTGTCAGTCCTGCTCCAATCGAACTCTCTGAAACGCGCCTTGCAACCATATTGCCTCGGCGGTCCGTCCGGGCGCCTGCTCGATGCCGAATTCGAGCGCCTTGGCGAGGCCTCGGTCCAGGCGTTTGAGACCGAAGGCTTGATCGGAACGAGTGCTGCGCCGGCCGTGCTGGCGTACCTCTTCCATCGTATTGGTGATCGTCTCGATGGCCGGCCGACACTCCTGATTGTCGATGAAGGTTGGCTTGCCCTCGATGACGAGGATTTTGCGGGGCAACTCCGGGAATGGTTGAAGACGCTTCGGAAAAAGAATGCCTCCGTCATCTTCGCTACCCAGTCGCTCTCGGATATCGATGGTTCCGCGATCGCACCAGCGATCATCGAAAGCTGTCCAACGCGCCTGTTGCTGCCAAACGAACGGGCGATCGAACCGCAGATCACTGCCATCTATCGCCGCTTCGGCCTCAATGACCGCCAGATCGAGCTTCTGAGCCGGGCAACGCCAAAGCGCGACTACTACTGCCAGTCTCGGCGCGGCAACCGGATGTTCGAACTTGGGCTAGGCGAGGTTGCGCTCGCATTCACCGCAGCCTCTTCCAAGACAGACCAGGCCGCCATCACGCAGCTCATCGCCGAACATGGACCCGACGGCTTCGTGCCTGCCTGGCTCGAGCAACGTGGCGTCGCCTGGGCGAGCGATCTGATCCCCAATCTCGTCAATCTGGAGAAATCGCTATGAGGCGTCTTGGCCTATTGGCGGCTACTGGCACTATCGCGCTGGTGCTTAGCGTCGCGGTGCCCGCGCGGGCGCTGATCGTCTTTGATCCCAACAACTACGTTCAGAACGTCCTGACAGCTGCGCGAGAGCTCCAGCAGATAAACAACCAGATTACCTCGTTACAGAACGAGGCGCAGGTGCTGATCAATCAGGCTAGGAATCTAGCAAACCTGCCGTACTCTTCGTTGCAGCAACTGCAATCGTCGATCCAGCGTACCCAGCAATTGCTGGCCCAGGCCCAGCGTATCGCCTATGACGTCGAGCAGATAGATCGCGCGTTTTCGACGAGCTATGCGCCGGCCACGGGTAGCCAATCGAATCAGTTGCTAGTCGCCAACGCTCAATCGCGATGGCAAAATTCCTATGCCGCAACGCAAGACGCGCTGCGCGTTCAGGCGGGCATTGTTGGCAACCTCGACACCAACCGCATCCAGACTTCCGCGCTCGTAACGTCTAGCCAAGGCGCAAGCGGCGCTCTGCAGGCAACGCAAGCTGGCAATCAGATTCTCGCGCTGAACGCGCAGCAGCTTGCCGACCTCACCGCTGTCGTGACGGCACAGGGCAGGGTGCAGAGCCTCGAAGCGGCTCAGCGCGCCTCGGCCCAGGATCAGGGACGAGAGCAGCTCAGGCGGTTCCTGACGCCAGGACAGGGCTATCAATCCTCCAATGTGCAGATGTTCCACTGATGACCGACGTAAGGGCATTCAAGGCGTTGTCGCTGCTTACGACAATAGGTGTGTTGGTCGTCACTGCCTGCACGATTCAGCTTCGTGGCGGAGACGGTCCTCCTCCGCCGCCGAAGGTGGAGCAGACGACAAATGCAACCAGCTCTGACCTTGCACGCTGCCGCAGTGTCACTGCGCAGGAAGCCTCGGGTTATCAGCACTGCAAGCAAGTGTGGGCCGAAAACCGGCGACGCTTCTTGGCCAAGAAATCCGATGCCGCGGTTCCTGGCCAAGAAGAACCCGCAGCGGTGTGGGGGCCCGCCCCAAAGGATCAGAGCCGGATCCCGCAAGGATATCCGCAACCGGCGACGCCCGAGGCGAGCAAGCCATGACGGGTACGGGGATCATCGACCAATTCCTGGAAACGTTCACGCGTTACATCGACAACGGCTTCGGGCTGCTCGGTAGCGACGTTGGGTATCTCGCAGCGACCCTCGCCGCGATCGACATCACGCTTGCTGCGTTGTTCTGGAGTTGGGGGCCGGACGAAGACATCATCGCGCGCCTCGTCAAGAAGACGCTCTTCGTAAGCGTCTTTGCCTATCTCATCGGCAATTGGAATAATCTGGCACGCATCGTTTTCGGGAGCTTTGCGGGTCTTGGGTTGAAAGCATCTGGCGCAGGCCTCTCCGCGTCGGACTTCCTGCGGCCAGGAAAGATCGCTCAAGTCGGGCTGGACGCCGGCCGACCGCTGCTCGATTCGATTTCCAACTTGATGGGCTACATCAGTTTCTTCGAGAATTTCGTTCAGATCGTCGTTCTCCTGTTCGCCTGGGTCGTTGTGCTGCTCGCCTTCTTTATTCTGGCGATCCAGCTCTTTGTCACCCTGATCGAGTTCAAGCTCACCACGCTTGCCGGCTTCGTGCTCATTCCCTTCGGCTTGTTTGGCAAGACTGCGTTCGCGGCAGAGCGGGTCTTGGGCAACGTCATCTCCTCAGGGATCAAGGTGCTGGTCCTGGCCGTCATCGTCGGCATCGGTTCGATCCTGTTCTCGCAGTTCACCGCAGGCTTCGGCGGCGCCCAGCCGACCATTGAAGACGCGATGACCCTGGTGCTTGCGGCGCTCTCCTTGCTGGGCCTGGGCATCTTCGGTCCCGGAATCGCCAACGGCCTGGTGTCGGGCGGACCGCAACTCGGCGCCGGTGCGGCGATTGGAACAGGCCTTGCTGCCGGCGGCATTGTTGCGGCGGGCGCAGGTCTTGCCGCCGGCGGTGCCGGTCTCGCTGGCGGTGCGATTGCGGGTGCCGCGCGTAGCGGCGGCGCCGCCATGAGCGCAACATCAGCCGCCTACCGGAGCGGCAGCTTTGCCGGCGTCGCGGAGGCCGGCGCTTCCGCTGCCATGAGCCCCTTGCGTCGTGCAGCGGCTACGCTCGGCGCAGGTGGGGAAGCCGGCGCGCAGGCCGCGAGCACCTCGGCTGAAGGTCAGCCCGATTGGGCGCGGCGTATGAAGCATGCCGAGACTATTCGGCACGGTGCATCGGCAGCCGGCCACGCGGTCCGCTCCGCCGATCACGGTGGCAGCGGCTCTTCCGTCGATTTGTCTGAAGGAGAGCGCTGACACTTAGCCACTGCGCCTTCGCCAGCCGCTGCGCGGGCGAATGAAACGCGGACACCGCACGATTCGAAACCGATCACTTGATCTCAGGGGCAACTATCGATGTTCAAACGACCATCAGTGCACTACGGGCGTATGCCCGAACCGGTTACGCCGTATCAGAAAGCAGCGCAGGTTTGGGATGAACGCATTGGATCCGCCCGCTTACAAGCCAAGAATTGGCGCTTAATGGCGTTCGGCTGCCTGACGCTATCGGCCGGTCTCGCAGGTAGCCTTGTCTCGCAATCGAGCCAAGGCTCAATCACGCCCTGGGTCGTTGAAGTCGATCATCTCGGCCAAGCCCAAAGAGTTGCGCCGGCCAACATCGACTATCAACCTACTGACGCTCAGATCGCCTACCATCTGGCGCGCTTCATCGAGGACGTCAGAGGCCTGCCGGCCGACGGTATCGTTCTGCGCCAAAACTGGCTCCGGGCCTATGATTTTACGACGGATCGTGGGGCGGCTGCGCTGAACGACTATGCGCGCAACGATGACCCCTTTGCGAAGCTGGGCAAGGCTCAAATCTCCGTAGACGTCTCGAGCGTCATTCGCGCGTCTTCGGAGAGCTTTCGCGTCGCGTGGACCCAGCGCGTCTACGACAACGGCTCGTTGAGTTCGACTGAGCGCTGGACTGCAATTCTCTCGATCGTGATCGAGACACCCCGCGATGCCGAACGCCTGCGCAAAAACCCCCTTGGCGTCTATGTCCGCGCCATCAACTGGTCAAAGGAGTTGGGTCAGTGACCAAGACGCCGCATGACGTTCATTCGAACCGGCCCATCCCGCACAATTCGGCACTGCCGGAATTCGTGGCCGCGAAGCGAGCAATTCTGTTGGCTCTCCTGGTCGGTTCCTCGCCGCTCGGTGGGTGCGCGACCTACATTCCGCCGGAGATCAGCTATGACGCGGACGTGCCTCCGTTGCCGGCGGCTCCTGCGCATTTCGACGACAGATTGCGACCGCTTCACATTCCACCGCTCTGGAAGCCGGCGCTCGGCGGCAAGTCGGCCGGGAAGGAAGAGCCAGAACCCGTGAGCCGGGTTGAGACGGCAAACAGCGCCGCCCGGGTCGAACCGCGCAAGCGGGGGTATTTCAACGCGGCGCAAATCTACGCCTACAGTCCTGGCGCTCTCTATCAGATTTACGCCGCGCCCGGGCAGATCACGGATATCGCGCTTGAGGAAGGGGAACAGTTGACGGGATCGGGGCCCATCGCGGCCGGAGATACCGTACGTTGGGTCGTGGGCGATACCGAGAGCGGGAACGGCGACACGCGACGCGTCCACATCCTGGTCAAGCCGACCCGCGCGTCAATCGAGACCAACCTGGTCGTCAATACCGATCGGCGCACCTACCTGATCGAGCTCCGTTCCCGCGAGCGGCCATACATGCCGTCTGTTGCCTGGTACTATCCAGAAACTGCACGGGAACGATCGCGTTCGGTCGCTCTGAAGCCCGTTCTTCCGGAGCCGGCGCAGCGCATCTCCCGCTATGCCATCGAAGGGGACAGTCCACCCTGGCGGCCGCTCGCCGCATATGACGATGGCCGCAAGGTCTACGTCGAATTCCCGAAAGGCATCGTGCAGGGCGAGATGCCTCCGCTCTTCGTCATCGGTCCAGACGGCAAGACCGAGCTCGTCAACTATCGCGCTTACGGCAACGTGTTGATCGTCGATCGGCTGTTTGCTGCCGCCGAACTGCGGCTTGGCGGCGAGCACCAGCAGAGGGTCAGGATTGTCAGGACCGACGGGAGGCCGTCGTCATGAGCACTCGGAATGCAAACGATCACGAGCAAGCAGTTCCGCCGGAGACACAAGGGGAGCAGTCCGAGAGCTTCCGCTTGAGAGCGGAGCATCCGCGCGTGACGCGGTTGTCGCGGAAAGTCCTGGCTGGAGGCAGCGCCGTTGCATTGCTCGTCATCGGTGGAACTGTATTGTGGTCGCTGCAGAACAATCGTTCCCGAAACTCGACGGCCGACGAGCTTTACAGTACCGATCATCACAATGTTGCCGACGGAATTACGACGCTGCCGAAGGACTATGCTGGCGTTCCGCGCCAGCCAATCCCGCAGCTCGGTCCGCCGCTCCCCGGGGACCTCGGTCGACCGATCCTTGCCGCTCAAGGCCAGTCGCCGACGATCGGCGCTGACCCGGACCAGCAGCGTCGGGATCAAGAGACCGAGGCAGCCCGCATCAGTCATCTGTTCGCTTCGACCAATGGACGAGAGTTGCGTCCGCCCGCTGCTGCGGCTGTTGGAAGCGACCGCGTCGTGCCACCGAACGCAATGAGCCCCGTCGACGATGGATCTGCGCAAAACGGTCAGGACCGCAAGCTTGCCTTCGTGAATGCTTCTGTGGATCGGCGCACGGTAAGCCCTGACCGCGTCACCAAGCCCGCTTCACCCTACATCGTGCTGGCCGGGACGGTAATTCCAGGGGCCTTGATCACCGGGATCCGATCGGACCTGCCAGGCCAGATTACCGCGCAAGTAACCGAGAATGTCTTTGACACGCCGACCGGTCGCTATCTGCTTGTACCTCAGGGATCGCGTCTGATCGGGATCTACGATAGCCAGGTCACTTTCGGCCAGTCCCGCGTCTTGCTCGTCTGGACCCGGCTGATCGTGCCGAATGGACGATCCATTGTTCTCGAGCGGCAGCCTGGCGCTGACACTGTCGGCTACGCAGGCCTCGAAGACCAAGTCGACAATCACTGGGGTGAGCTATTCAAGGCTGCGGCACTATCGACGCTTCTAGCTGTTGGGACGGAACTAGGCGCGGGCTCCGACACAAATAGCAACGACAGCGCGATCATCCAAGCATTGCGACACGGCGCCTCCGACTCACTGAATCAAACCGGACAGCAGGTCGTTCGCCGCAGTTTCAGCATCCAGCCTACTCTGACCGTGCGACCTGGTTTCCCGGTTCGTGTTCTTGTCAATCGTGACCTCATACTTACGCCGTATAGAGGGTGACAACATGCCAAAGCTCAAAATAGGAGAGCTTCCAGACGACAAGCCGGTCAAAGTGAGTACGGAGCTGCCGGCGGCCGTGCATCGCGATCTCATTGCATATGCAGAAGCCCTTACGCGTCAAGGTGGTCAAGTGGTCGAACCGACTAAGCTCATCGCCCCCATGTTGGCGCGCTTTATGGCCACGGATCGAGGATTTTCTAAATTGAAACGTGAAGGCCACGTACCGGTCGCTGACGAAGGACAGTGATGCTCAAGGCTTCTCGAAGCTGGCGGTCAACGCTAAATAGTACGATGCATCAACCTAGGCGCTGTCGGGTTTGGCCCGAGAGCTAAGATATCGTGTCGAAAAGTGTGTTCCTGCGTCTGCTCCGAAATAACTCCGATTACGAGGCTTTCTCTGTTTTCAGATGCGACAGCGCTGGGCGTCGGTGGGCATTTATTCGTCACCTTCAGGCGCGTTACACTGCTCCGGCCATCGACGCTGATAGGCACGTCACCCTCGATCGTCGCCCGACGCTGCGGGCGCTGCGAGCCAGCGTTTCCCATTCCCTGGTGAAGCCGTTCATCGGTAGCGAACTGCTCGCGTGCGTCAAGTCCACACTCGAATGCCGGTCGGCGCAAAGGAGGCACCCATGAATATTGCCGTATCCAGCTCTACGGGGGGTCTCTCAATGCGCTCTCAGGTGCGGTGGAAGCTGTGCTGGGAAAACGAGTTGCAACTCGCCGACCATGTCGAACTCGCCGAGTTCTTTCGAAAGACGTATGGGCCGACTGGGGCGTTTAATGGAAAGCCATTCGAAGGCAGTCGAAGTTGGGCCGGCGCGAGGCCTGAGCTCCGTGTAATCGGCTACGACTCGCGCGATGTAGCGGCTCATATGGGCTTACTGCGCCGTTTCATCAAGGTTGGCGCGGTCGATGTACTAGTGGCCGACCTAGGTTTGTACGCGGTACGTCGAGATTTTGAGGGACTCGGAGTCACCTATCACGGTGCAGTGCACGTCCTGCGTCCAACCCTGCAGGAGCTTGGTGTTCCCTTCGGCTTCGGCGCGGTTCGGCCTGTGCTGCAGAAGCATGTTGAAAGGGGCGCCCGGCAGGGTTTGGCAACCGTTTTGTCGGGGGTTCGCGTGCGGTCGACCCTTCCAGATGTGCGTCTCGACAAGCCGCCCACACGCACCGAGGACGTACTCATCGTGATTATACCAATTGGACGGTCGATGAGCGAGTGGCCGACCGGCACGATGATTGATCGGAACGGGCCGGAGCTGTGACACACCTCGACTGCTCTTGCGAAGCGCGCGGCGAATACGCTGACCGCACCGAAAGTCGCGGCGTCTATCTGACGTTTGACGACGGTCCTAATCCACTTTGCACGCCGAATGTCCTCGATGTGCTGGCGGAACACCGAGTGCCAGCGACTTTCTTCGTCATTGGCGCGTACGCGGCGGACCAGCCGAAACTAATCAGACGAATGGTCGCAGAAGGGCACGAGGTCGCAAACCACACAATGACTCATCCGGACTTGTCCAGATGCGAACTCGCCGAAGTGCAACAAGAAATACTAACGGCGAGCAGAGTCATCAGGATGGCATGCCCCCAGGCCTCGCCGCGGCACATGCGTGCACCCTATGGCATGTGGACCGAAGAGGTGCTCGCTACGTCAGCGAGGGCTGGGCTGGCTGCCCTGCACTGGTCGGTAGACCCGCGAGACTGGTCTCGTCCCGGCGTTGACGCGATTGTCAACGCGGTGATGGCCTCTATCCGGCCGGGAGCAATTGTGCTCTTGCACGATGGATGTCCACCCAGCGAGTTGGGACGGGGCACTCATGCTGGTCTGCGCGATCAGACCGTCTTGGCGCTTTCCAACCTGATTCCAGCATTGCATGTCCGCGGATTTTCAATCCGCTCGCTTCCTCAACCTCACCAAACCGGCACCCTATGAACCTGCTTACCACAACCAGCACTGTCGCTATCTCGGTCTATGCGCTTCTCTCGACTGTCCATAGAAGCGTGCAGGTGCTTTATGCTCTGCCGACAAACGTTTCATCGCCGTCGGGCGACGTGGTCAACTCCGACGCTCTACCAAGCGTGGATGTCATCGTCCTCTGCTTCAACGAGGACCCGCGTACGCTCTCGGCGTGTCTGAAGTCCATTGCAAGCCAAGACTACGCCGGAAAGCTGCGGGTCTATGTGGTTGATGACGGTTCTGGAAATCTCGACGCTGTGGCACCCGTTCACGACGCCTACTCTGACGACCCGAGGTTCGGCTTCATTCTGCTGCGAAAGAATGTCGGAAAGCGGAAGGCACAGATCGCTGTGATACGCCGCTCATCTGGAGATCTCGTGCTCAACGTCGACTCGGACACGATAATAGCTGCCGATGTGGTCACGAAGCTTGCACGGAAGATGCAGGATCCAGCGATCGGGGCGGCCATGGGGCAGTTGACGGCGAGCAACCGAAGCGACACTTGGCTGACCCGGTTGATTGATATGGAGTACTGGTTGGCTTGCAACGAAGAGCGCGCGGCACAAGCTCGCTTCGGCGCCGTTATGTGCTGCTGCGGCCCATGTGCGATGTACCGTCGTTCCGCGCTCCTGTTGCTACTAGATCAGTACGAGACGCAATTCTTTCGGGGAAAGCCAAGCGACTTCGGTGAGGATCGCTATCTCACGCTAGATGTAGTCGGACAGAATCTCGGCCCGCTACTTCTCGCCCTGTCATCGCTAACGGCGCTCGCGCAGCTCGCACTCACAGCCACAGTGCCGTGGTGGGCAGGACTGATTATCGCATCAATGACCGTGGTTCGCTGCAGCGTCGCAGAGTTTCGTGCTCGCGAACTTCGATTTCTCGGCTTTTCTCTGCGCACACTCATCAACATCTTTCTCTTACTCCCCGTGAAAGCCTATGCATTGTGTACATTGAGCAATAGCGATTGGCTGTCGCGCCAGGCTGCCAAGCTACCAAACGGGGGGAAAGCAGGTCGTCATCCGAAATCCGGTCGCTGGACCAAATGTTACAGAAGGTCCGGGAATTGGTGGGTCAATCCGAAGGAGGGATCTTTCGTGTGCTTCTTCGACGTTGGTAACGTCTGACAGCGCTTGCAGCGGCGAGTGATCGTGCAGTTACATAGGTGAATAGCTCGTGAGCCTGGATAAGAAATACCAACTGTTAGAGCGGGAACTGGCTGCCGACGATCCGTGGCGCCTCGACGGAAATCCGTTTGAGCGGGAGCGTCACACGCAAATGCCGCGGCTTTCGCTTTCCAGAGGGTCTATCACAAATGCCCTCGAAGTGGGGTGCGCAGCCGGCGCATTCACGGAAAAGCTGGCGCCGCACTGCAAGCGGCTCAGAGCGCTCGATGTCGTGCCGCGAGCGATTGGTCGAGCGTGCCAACGGACGAAGAGATGGTCGCACATCACGTGGATAGTCTGCGACGTTCAGCAGTTCTCGACCGGAGAGCTGTTCGATTTGATCGTCGTGGCGGCAGTTCTCGATCACCTGGCTGACACGGCCGAGATACGCGCCTAGTGCGGATGCTTGCGCCAGAAGGGCCGCTGGTTTTCGGATCCGCGCGCGATGCCACGTGTCGGCGCTGGGTCACCATGCTGGTGCCGAGACGGTCATCAGCATGTTGAACGAAACGCTGATCGAGGTCGAGCGGCTGCAGTGCCATGACGAGTCGGTCAACGAAGACTGCTTGCTCGCCTGCTTCCGAAATCCGATTCGATCTCGAGTCAATCGAATCGCCGACGTTGACATGGAGGCACAATGCGCATCTGCGGTATAAAGCTGACGCATGACGGGGCGATCGCTCTTGTCGAGGACGGACGGTTGCGTCGAGCAGGAGAAGCGGGGCAACAATCTGCGATATCAAGCCATCGACAATCTCGACGCAGTTGTCGCCGCTTTAGCGGAGCACGGTCTGGATCCGCGGGATGTCGATCGGTTTGTCATCGATGGTTGGGACGGGGAAGTCGAATCCCAATCCGAGGCCCTCAGTGGGGCGGCAGCGATCACTCTTAAAGGGGCGCCGTATGTTGAACGCTATGCCGAGGGCCTTCTCACTTCGCACGACGGCTTTGGGCTCATGCTCGAGGGCAGGCTCTTCCCTTATAGAAGCTATCCGCATGTCACAGGCCATGTGGCCTCCGCATACTGCACCAGCCCCTTTGCCAAAGCCGGACAACCAGCCTTCTGCTTGGTATGGGACGGCTGCATCTTTCCACGTCTCTACTATGTAGATCGTCGGGGCGCCCGGTTCCTCGAATGCCTGTTCCCGATGATAGGCCATGCATATGGTGCCGCTGGCTCTCACTTCGGACCTTATAGGCAGGCGAACCGGACCGGCTGGGACCTAGGTGTTGCCGACAAGCTGATGGCTTACACCGCGCTCGGGTGTGCTGATGAAGCCATGATGGCGGTATTTCAGGAGCTCTACGAGGAGCGCTTTGCGGCCGACACGGAGCAGGCTCGCCGTTACCGAGCGGGCATAAACAGCGCGGAGTCGTCACTTGCGGCTATGCACGACTTCTTCGAGCGGAGCGCGCTGCGATTGAAGGCTAAGGCACCCGAAGATGTACTTGCATCTTTTCATTGTTTTCTCGAGCGTCTCCTTGTTCAGGAAGTGACAGTCGCTTTGCAGCGGCATTCGGGTTTTCCGGGATCGCGCAACTTGTGTATAGCCGGTGGCTGCGGTCTCGACATAAAATGGAACAGTGCACTACGTGCTAATGGCCTGTGCGATGCTGTCTGGGTGCCGCCCTTTCCGAATGACAGCGGCTCGGCAATCGGCGCGGCTTGTGCCGCAATGGCGGCGGACATAGGCTTCGTGCCGGAATGGTCGGTCTACAGTGGCCCTGCCCTGGCACGCACCGATGTGCCGTCTGAGTGGGAGGCTGCGCCGTGTAGTATGCATGAACTTGCTGCCATCCTGGCGAGCAATAAGCCCGTGATTTTCCTCGCCGGCCGCGCTGAGCTCGGACCACGAGCGTTGGGCGGCAGAAGCATTCTCGCAGCCGCGACATCGGCGGGAATGAAGGATCATCTTAACGACATCAAACGTCGCGAACACTTCCGGCCAGTGGCGCCGATATGCCTGGAAGATCGCGCGCCGGAAATTTTCAGCCCTGGAACGCCGGATCCTTACATGCTGTTCGATCACCAGTCGCGAGCGGAATGGCGGGACAAAATCCCCGCCGTTGTACATCTCGACGGGTCTGCCCGGTTGCAGACCGTTCCTAGAAACTCTGAGCACAAAGTCGCTGAGCTTCTCGTCGAATATGAAAAACTCACGGGCATTCCGCCGCTTTGCAATACAAGTGCCAACCACCATGGGCGTGGGTTTTTTCCGGATGCCGCCGCAGCCTGCCAGTGGGGACGCGTTGAACACGTATGGTGCGACGGCCTGCTGTTGACCAAGCCGCTTGCAGCTGAGCTATCGCCGGGCGACGGCATCCCTCACGCCAAGATGAGCGCATGTCCGCGATAGCGATCGGCCTTACCGGCGTAACAAAGTCATATGGCGACAAGGTCGTTGTCGACCGGCTGTCGTTCACCGTTGCGTCGGGAGAGTGCTTCGGCTTGCTGGGACCGAATGGCGTAGGCAAGAGCACGATTGCGCGCATGGTTCTCGGCATGGCGTCAGCTGACGCGGGCAACATCACCGTGCTCGGGGAACCAGTGCCGGGACGCGCTCGCTTGGCTCGCATGCGCATAGGCGTGGTCCCGCAATTCGACAATCTTGATCTTGAGTTCACAGTCCGGGAGAACCTGCTGGTGTTCGGGCGCTATTTCGGCATGAGCGCGCACCAAATCGAAGCGGTCACGCCGTCACTGCTCGAGTTCGCTCGCCTCGAGAACAAGACGAATGCGCGCGTCGCCGAACTCTCTGGCGGCATGAAGCGGCGCCTGACGATAGCGCGTGCGCTCATCAATGACCCTCAGCTCCTCGTCATGGACGAGCCGACAACCGGCCTCGATCCGCACGCGCGCCACCTGATCTGGGAACGGTTGCGCTCGCTGTTGGCGCGCGGCAAGACGATTCTTCTGACCACCCACTTCATGGAAGAAGCCGAGCGGTTGTGCGACCGGCTGTGCGTACTCGAGCAAGGGCGCAAGATCGCTGAAGGCCGGCCTCACATCCTAATCGACGAGCAGATCGGCTGCCAAGTGATCGAGATCTACGGTGGCAATCCGCATGAGTTCGGTGCGCTGATCAGGCCGTACGCGCAGCGTATCGACGTGAGCGGTGAGACGCTCTTTTGCTATGCGCCAGATCCGGAGCGGGTGCGCGGGCAGCCGCGCGGGCACACGGGTCTACGCTTTCTGCAGCGTCCACCGAATCTTGAGGATGTCTTTTTGCTGCTGACTGGTCGGGAGATGAAGGACTGAACCATGTGGGGACGTTATGCGGCGGCTCTGCCCGCCAATGCGTGGAACTGGATCGCGGTATGGCGACGCAACTATCTGGCGTGGCGGAAAGTCGCGCTGGCATCGGTTCTCGGGAACGCCGCCGAGCCCATGAGCTCTCTATTCGGCCTCGGCTTGGGCCTCGGAGCAATGCTAGGTCGCGTTGACGGCACCTCATATGTCGCGTTTCTGGCGGCTGGCATGGTCGCGACAAGCGCGATGATTTCCGCCACCTTCGAAACCATTCATGCGGCTTTCGCTCGCATGCATCATCAGCGCACCTGGGAAGCAGTCCTGTGCACGCAGCTCACGCTCGGCGACATCCTTCTCGGTGAAGCGGCGTGGGCAGCCAGCAAGGCCTTTCTGGCCGGGACGGCAATTACGATTGTTGCCGCCATCCTGGGCTACGCAGCGTGGCCATCCATCCTCTATGCGCTGCCAGCTATCGCCCTTACCGGTCTCACCTTCGCGAGCCTGGCGATGGTCGTCGCAGCGCTTTCACCAAGTTACGACTATTTCGTGTTTCACCAGACGCTCGTCCTCACACCCATGCTGTTCCTGTCCGGCGCGGTCTTCCCGGTTACCCAACTGCCCGACGCCTTTCAGCAGGTGGGGCGCTTCTTGCCGCTGGCACATTCGATCGATCTCATTCGTCCGGCGATGCTTGGCCGCCCGGCCGGCAGCGTCGGCCTGCATATCGGTATAATTTGCATGTACGCAGTATTGCCGTTCTTCCTGTCGGCGGCACTGTTTCGTCGACGCCTGATGCGTTGACGCTACTCACGACCACTACGAGAAGGAGATATGCGATGCAGTATCGTGAACTGGGCCGCAGCGGCCTGAAGGTGAGCGCACTCGGCTTGGGCACTATGAGTTGGGGGGAGCAGAACGAGGAAGCCGAGGCACACGCGCAACTGGACGCAGCCCTAGATGCCGGCATAAACTTGGTCGACACTGCCGAAATGTACCCTGTGCGACCCCGTGCGGAGACACATGGATTTGCGGAGCGCTATATCGGCAGTTGGCTACGCAAGACCCGGCGCAGGCAAGACGTCGTGCTTGCGACCAAAGCCGTCGGCCCTGTTCGAGCAGGCAAGGCAAACTTGCCCTATGTGCGCGACGGCCGCGTCAGCTACACACGCGCCAATCTGTTCGAGGCCGTGGACACCAGCCTGCAAAGGCTCCACACGGACTATATCGACCTCTACCAACTGCACTGGCCCGACCGCAGCACCAACGTCTTTCAGTTAGTCGACTACCAGTACGAACTCGACGAGGACACGGTCCCGATCCTGGAGACGCTGGAGGCGTTGGACGCACTCGTCAGAAGCGGTCGTGTTCGTCACATCGGGCTCTGCAACGAAACACCTTGGGGCCTTGCGCGCTTCCTGCATCACGCAGAAGTACATGGTTTAGCCCGCGTGATGAGCATTCAGAATCCGTACAATCTGCTTAACCTCGACTTCGAGAACGGCCTCGCCGAGATGGCTCAGCGCGAACGGGTAGGGCTTCTAGCGTATTCGCCGCTCGCGATGGGCACACTGACCGGTAAGTACCTGGGTGGGTAGCGACCAGGCGGTTCGCGGCTGAACTTATTAGGGAGATTCTTCCGCTACAGCAATGAGAGGGCCCAGCATGCGGCCCTCGCATATACAACGCTGTTTCGGGAATATAACATTGATCCAGCGCACGGCGCGTTGTCATTCGTCAGCAGCCGGCCATTCGTTGCAAGCACCCTCGTAGGCGCGACCTCCGAGCTGCAGCTAAAGCAGAACATCGCCAGTGTGGAAGTCAGCCTGTCACGCGAGGTCCTCGATGGAATCCAGTCAATCTATCAGCGTTATGGAACGCCGTCCCCATGATTCGGGTATTGGCCTCCTGGTACAAATCACGTCGCCGATCGGGTCCCGTGAGCCGTATTGTGAGAACCAGGACAAAGAGCCGAGCGGGTTGAAACCGGACACTCACGCCGGCCTGCGCGACCAGACGGGTCATGGTGCTGTCCCGCTTGATTGCAGCGTTGCATGAGCGCGGATTTAGTCCCCGCCGCTTCTCAACATCATTGAACGAGTCGGCGGAGAGATGACAGCGTGGATTCTTGTGCGGGGCGCCACCCCAAGCCTCGCGATCAATATTAGTTGGAGCCACATGCAATGACGTACCCCGCACTGTCACCTGAGCCCTTTGTAATTCTTGCGATGCCAAGGACTGGCACGCACTATCTGGAAGCATTGCTAAACGAGCATCCGAACGTGTTCAGTAACGGTGAGTTGCTCAATCCATATGATACGAAGTGGCCCGATAAGGATCGCCTGCTACATAGCGATCGCGAGCTCCTAGAACTTGCCTACCTGCGCTATCCCCCGCGGAGGGACAAGGTGACGCACGTTGGCTGCAAGATCAACGAACCTCAGTTTCACGATCGTCCGGGCTTTTTTGCCGAGCTGGCCGGTTGGCCAGGCCTGAAGGTCATCCTCGTGGTTCGCAGAAACACATTGGAATCGCTACGATCGCTGGTGCAGGCAAGGCAAACCCGCCAATGGCTGAAATTCAGCTCTGACAACGCGGCTCCGCCGCCGTGCGTCAGATTGTCAATCGCCGACTGCGAGGCCTACTTCAAGACTGCCGACAATTTCCACGCTCGGGTCGCGCACTCCTTCGCGCTGACCAACATGCTTGTGATTGAGTACGAGAGTCTTCTTCGCGAACCCGCCGCTTGCTTGGCAACGATTTGGGAGTTCTTCGGGGTTCCAGCGCTTCAGCTTTCTGGTCGCGCCATTCTTCAGCGCCAGGAAACGCGACCGCTGGACCAGACGGTACAGAATTTTCATGAGTTGCGGCTTCACTTCGCAGACGGACCTTACGCTAGATTGTTTGAGGTCGGTAACTTCTGACTGACTTTCGCGGCGGCGAGCGACAGTGCACCTCACTCAGGTGGAACCTCACTCAGGTGGAACGGTCCTGAGTCAGGCCAGTAGAGTGTCCCTATCACGACGAATGGAGCGCGACATGCTGTGTCTAGTCTGACCAAACCTGCTAAGCCCCCGCCTATGGCGGGGCGAAAACCGGCAGTTCTACAGCTGCGGGAATGAAGTCATGGAGTCTCCTTGGGGAACCGCCAAGAACCCTCAAGGAGACCATGATGGAAGCAGAGTACAATCATCTTAATCACGCGACTTGGGAGTGCAAGCACCACGTCGTGTTTACGCCGAAGTACCGCAAGAAGCTGCTGTTCGGGAAGATCAAGCGGCATCTGGGCCAGGTATTTCACAATCTGGCACGACGGAAGGGGTGCCGGATCGAGGAGGGGCACCTGATGCCGGATCATGTCCACATGCTGATATCGATACCTCCGAAATATTCGGTGGCGCAGATCATCGGGTATATGAAGGGGAAGAGTTCGATCTGGATCGCGCAGAACGTCGAACGGAAGATGCGAAATTTCCTGGGCCACAAATTCTGGGCACGCGGATATTTTGTCATGACCGTCGGCCGTGATGAGGAAATGATCCGAGCCTACATCAAGAATCAGGAAATGGCCGACCAGCAACTGGATCAGTTTGAGCTAAAGATTTCAGCTGCCCCAAAATCCAAGCAATCGTCCTAACATCCCTTAAAACCGCCTTGGCGGTTCCCAATCAAACCTCCAGCTTTGCTGGAGGTTATTGGCTTAAGCCGCCTCAACCGCCGATCCTGAACGCCGGGCTGGGGCCGATCGAAGCCGATACGGCAGTATTCGACACCTTCAAGTCGACGACCGGGACGTTCACGGCCAGCACTTCCAACGTCGGAACGCTGACATTCGGCATCGGCGGAGGGACCGCCGGCAGCACGGTCCTCAACGGACTTGCATATGATGAGTCGGAAACCGGCTCCTTTGGCACGCTCTATCTCAATAGCGAGTCGGGGGCTTACACATTCGTCCCGAACAACGTTGCGATAAATGCGCTCAAGATCCCCACGACCGAGAGCTTCGTCATTACGGTCTCGGACGGCACGCTCTCGGCAAGTCGAACCTTCACGATCATCATCAATGGCGTCGAGGACGCCGCCATCATTTCCGGCACCACCGCCGGTTCGGTGATCGAGGCCGGTGCCGCCGTCAACGCCACGCCCGGCCTGCAGACCGCGACCGGCACGCTCACTGATACCGACCCCGACGATCCGACCAACACGTTCACGGCAGTCAGCTCGCCGACGAAAAGCGCCGGCGGCTACGGCACCTTCACCATGACGACTGACGGCGTGTGGACTTACATGCTCGACGAGGCCAACAGCGCAGTGCAGGCTCTCAAGGTCGGCGACACGTTGACCGACACATTCACGGTGACCAGCATCGACGGCACACCAGAGGAGGTGACGATCATCATCCGCGGCCCGATGGTTGGCGTGACGGGAACAGCCCGTCGCTGACGCTGAGCGAGACGCATCTGACGGCGACGGCGCTTGACGACAACATCGCCGGCTCGGCGCCGGACGTGACGTTGACGACAATGTCAGGCGATTTCTCGACGGGCGTTCATCTCGGTCCAGGGAGTGGACGGAGCGACAATCAGTTACGCATTGTCGATCACCGGCGGCAACGGCGCCGCGTCGGGTCTGATCGACTCGCATACCGGCGTCGCCGACGTGCTGGTCCAGAGCGGCAACACCATCGAAGGTCATGTCGGCACTATCGACGGCGCGCTGGCGTTCACTATCAACGTTGACCCGGCGACCGGGGTCGCGACCTTCACCGAGTACCGCGCTGTGACGCAACCTTTCGGCACCAACCCGGACGGCGGGGAAGGTGTGTCGTTGCCCGCCGGGATTGTGAACCTAAGTGCAACGATCACTGACAGGAACGGCAGTTTCCAGACGGTGAGGCGCGATCTCGGCAACCAGCTGACCGTCACCGACGACGGCCCGACGATCGTGGCGTTGGCGACGGCACCGTCGCTGACGCTGAGCGAGACGCATCTGACGGCGACGGCACTCGACGACCACATCGCCGGCTCGGCGCCGGACGCGACGCTGGCGACGACGTCAAGCAACTTCTCGACGGCGTTCACCGCGGTTCAGGGGGCGGACGGCTCGACGATCCGCTATGCGCTGTCGATCGCCGGCGGCAGCGGCGCGGCGTCGGGTCTGATCGACTCGCACACCGGCGAGGCTGACGTGCTGGTTTTGAATGACAACACTATCGAAGGTCATGTGGGTACCGCCGGCGGCACGCTCGCGTTCACGATCCAGCTTGATCCGACGACGGGGCTCGTGACCTTCACCGAGTACTGGGCGGTGCTGCAGCCGTTCGGCACCAACCCGGACGGCGGCGAAGCTGTGTCGCTGACCGCCGGGATTGTGAACCTGACGGCGACGATCACCGACAAGGACGGAGACTTCCAGACGGCGGCCCTCGACCTTGGCAGCCGGGCTGACCATCACCGACGACGGTCCGATGATTGGAGGCTTCGACACCGCAACTATTCTCGCCCAGGATAATCAAGTCGCCAACGGCACCTACCATGTGAATTTCGGCGCCGATGGCGATGCCGCGATGCTCGTAGCCGTCCACGATGGCGCGGTGAATGGTTACAATCTCGCGACAACGGATCTGGGCGGCGGCATCACGTCGGTGCACGTGACCGGGAATGGTGACGACACCTTCTACTACACGACCCAAGCGGTGAATGGCGGCGTGGAACTAGAACGCGTTCTTCGCCGATACAGGCGGGACTCTAAGCGATCCGTTCTTTACACTGCGGATCAACCCCGACGGAACTTACACGTTTGACATCGAGGGCGTCGGTTTCTTGCAGCAGACGACAGTCACCGGCTCCGATTTCGGAGCATCCGGCGGCGGTCAACTGTCACTCACCGCTCCGGACGGTCTATTCGTCATCACCGGCGACTTCAACGGTGCACCTGCTGACATCAAAGCGTCGAGCAATGGCATCGCGGTCGGTGACACCGGACTGCAGATGGATCAGAACGAGACCTTGCTTCTGACCTTCAGGCCCGAGCAAACGGACGTCAGTTTCATTCTGACGCAGTGGCAAGGAAACGGCACCGCAGACGTCGTATTCAAGGTCTTTAATGGTGCCACCGAGATCCATGACTTCAACATCAACATCCCAAAGCCATTGGGTGACGCCCGCATCGTTGTAGAAAAGACTTCAAATCTCGCGCTGATAAACACCTCCACCTTCGATAGTGCAACTTCGACCGATACGCTCTTCGTTGGGTCGGAATACAACCAGATCGGGGTGTCGTACGATCACGCCGTAACCGGCAACACCACGTTTACCGTCAACAACATCACTTACAGCGAGGGAACGAGGATCCCCAGCACCGACCTGCTGTTCGACGTGACAGCAGTCGACCGTGACAATGATGCGTCAACGACCAGCCTACAAGTTGACCTTCTGGGCAGCACGAATGTTGCGAGTGGCCTCGCCTTGAGTGCTACCCCACCGCCAGTGACCACCAACATCAGTGGCACCAACGATGCGGCCATCGTTTCCGGGGCCACGACCGGCGCCGTGATCGAGGCCGGCGGCGTCGCCAATGCAACGCCCGTCACACCGATCGTATCGGGCACGCTGACCGACCTTGTTGCATCAATGAATGAACTGGCGGTCCCGAGAGCTGCGGAGTCTTCTGGATCTGTCACTGGCGCTGGGAGGTTAGTAGTCGCCCAAGTCGACGAGCAATGAGGCCGCCAGGCCTTCTTCGGCGATAGAGACTCGATGATGTCGCATAGCCTTCGTCAACGCCGGATCCCAGGCAGCGTCGACCACCTTCCCCGTGAGGGGGGCTGGGATGGCTGAGGCCGCCCGGAGGGCAAGCTCGTAATCCTCCGCGAGGAAACGCCACGGTTGCGCGCCGTGTTCCCGCATGACGTGGTTGCCAATGTGCAGTCCCGGCCAGTCGAAATCGCCATGATATTGAAGTCGCGCGCCGGCGGACGCGAGTTGAGAGAGTAGGCATCGCTGCGCGGCGGCCGGCATGCCATCGGTGCAGACCATCGGAGCGCAATTGGCACCCCAGCGGTCGGCAGCGATCGAAAGCAGGTTTGCATTCTCGCAAACGTATACTTCGCGTCCGGCGACGTTCCATCTGGGCGATGAACGCAGCAAAACGCGCAGCGACGCGTACGCCGGCTCTCCCGGCGGCCTTCCGTAGCTTTCCGTTTCGCTCGTGGGGAGATTCAGAAAGAGGGCAGGGCGTGCCAGTTCGTTGACGAGAACCCCTACCTTCGCCCAGATGTCGCGATCCCGTTCTCCGTCTTGTCTCTCCTCGTCCGGGCTCTCCTCCACAGAGTCATCGTAGGTTCGCGGGATGGCCTGGCGGCAGACCGCCATCACGATGGTGGCTGTTGCCCGTCCGCTATCCAGCGCATGGGCATCGCCCAACACCTCGGCAGCCAGTTGCGAGCGCGTGATGCCGTTCGCCGGCAGACGTTGCAGGACCGCTTCAGCACGGCGACATAATTGGCTCGCTGCCGAAGGCTCTCGTTTGGCGAGGCGTTTGAGCAGGCCCAAGCCTGCCGGATTCTCGAGCAATCCGACGAGTCCGGGGTGATTGCAGCCCCTGATCACATCCGACCAAAGGGTTTGCGATTGAAATCGCTCGCTAGCGAGGTTGGCAATCGGGCCGTCAAGCCGCTCAAGCGCGTCGCGCAGCGAGAAGGCGATGCCAGAATTCCGGAAGGCGGCGTCGACCTGGCGAACATCGATCCGCAGCGAACTCGCGTAGTGCTGCGGACGACCCAGCAGCGAAGCCAGCGCAGCGTGCTCCGGCGCCGTCAAGTCGCCGATGCGAAAACTCTCGACCACGCCATTCAGCGGCACGCGTTCGAAGCGCCGACGCAGGCGCTTGCGCAGGGAGGCGAGATGGTTGCCGCCGAGCAGGCGTCGAAGACGTTCTTCGGTCCCATCGGTCATGCCGGCGCAAACCTGCGGTCGGGATCGGCTTCCCGTACTCTTGCCTTTCCGTCCCAGGTCCAGCGCGAAACGAACACTGCATCGATGCCCTCCTGCCGCTGCAACTGGCAGATCGATACGCCAGGCAGTTCAGCGTAGCAGGCCCACTCTCGTTCGCTCGTAATGACGAAATCCAGATCGAACTCCCGGATGAGGCCCATACAATGAGCGCGTGCGGTATCGTCAATGCCGGCAAAGGCTTCGTCGAGCAAAATCAACCTCGGTGCCAGCGCGTAGCTGCCCTGGCTGTAGAAGCTGGCGACAGCGGCAAACAATGGCACGGTGAGGCCGAGGGCTCGCTCCCCGCTGGAGGCCGGGCCGGAAAGTTTTCGCCATTGACCGTCTTGCCAGCGCTCGACGCGGAATCTGTGCCAGCGTCGATAGTCGAGCGCGCGCGAAAGCTGGTCGATCAGGCTGCCGCCATCCACTTCGGCGAGCTCGCGCTCGGCTGCGATGCGCTGCTGCAACATCGCGCCGACAACCCGACGGTCCTCGGACGACCACAGGTCCGCGTTGGTATTGAGGAGACGTTTACGCGCAGCCTCCAGGCCGACGGGGGCGCCTTCTTCTTCCGACAGAGGCGGCCACAATAGACGAAAGCGTACGCCCGTGGATGTTGGCCGACTGTACAGTTCTTTGTTGATCGCATCGCGCTGCGCCTCCGCTGTCTGCAGCAGACGCTGGATTTCGGAGGCGATCTCGGCCTGAAGATGATTTTCCAGCACAGCGCGCTCATTGGCGTTCAACAGCTCGGTACGCTGGTCGATCTCTGCCGCAAGCCGCGTCGCGAGGCGGTCCGGGCGTTCGGACCGGTTCTGGTAGATGACGTTTACGATGAGGCCCCAGTCGCTCTGTTCGGCAAGCACCTGATGGCCGAGCGCGCTGAGGGAACGTTGCAGTTCGGTAAAGTCTTCGCCGATCTGCCGCTGGACGCGCGTCCACGCCTCGTCGTCGTCCTTTACGCCGGACAGGGCCTGTTCGGCGCGGCGGGCCAGCGTCAGCGCCGGATCTATCGTCCAGGGGCTGCTAGCGTCCGGTACCTCCAGGTCTGTCAATGCGGCCGACAGCAGACCTGCCAAGGTGAATTGCCGGAACTTCGAAACGGCTTGTGCACGCGCTTCGCTGCCGCGCTCAAACGCCACATTAGCGGTCGCGGACTGCTCGTGGGCGACGGCACGGGCTTCGCCGGCCTTTTGCAAGGCCGTCCCTGCCTTCTTCCATTCGGTCTCGTACCCGTCGACGCCGGCACGCGCCTCGCTGAGCATCTGCTGCAGTTCCTCGACTCTTGCACCTACCGCTTCGCGCAATACAACAAGCCGCGATGATGCTTCTTCCGCCTCGATCCGAGCCGTATCGCGTTGCTCTTGATGCCTCTTCACGTCGTCAAGCAGTTCAGCTTCGCGGGCGCGTTGCCTATGTAGGTCTGCGAGCGCCAGGCGCAGCTCATGGATGGTTTGCGTGAGCCGGATCTGCGCGTCCTGATAGTTGTTCAGCGCCGCTTCGATCGCAGGCAGGGCGGCAGGTGATATTGGCAAACGCAAATCGCTAGCGTCAGCGGCAAGCCGTTCACGCGCTCTCCGCAGATTTTCTTCCGCCTCCCGGTATTGAGCGTCTGCCTCGCCCAACCGGTCGCGGGCAAGTTGTGCCTCGCGGGCGGCAGCGACGCCGGCGATGTGGGCTTCTCGAAGGACATCATCGGCCGGAGCCAGGCGCCATTCAGCGTCTGTCTCGTGCTGATCGTTGGTGAGTTGCTCGGTCTCCGCCTGCAGGGCCGCGAGTTCATGGCCGACTGACACTAGTCTCTCGGCAATTTCGGCCAGCCGTCGCTCACGGGCCGCTGCGCGAGCAGCGTATCCGATGTAGACCGCCGCAGGTTTGTCCCAGGCACCTGCCAGACTGCCAAGGCGGAATCGGCCGTCCGGAGCCACCCACGCTTCACTATCGACAAGATCGTCGTCGCTGCAGGCGATCGTTGCCAGCACCCGCTCGATGACATCAACTGATACGGTGCTGTGGTCCGGCAGGGCCGCCTGCAGCCAATTGGCAAGTGACGTCGGATGCGGTCCTCGCTCCAAGACCTGCGTATCGTGCAGCATGGAGCCGCCATCTCTGGTTTGCAGCCGGCCATCGGGCGAAACCCATGCATCCAGAAGGCCGGCAGCTTCCAGCGCAGCTTCGAGGCCGGCCCGCTGCGGACTGGTTACCGCGTCACGAAAGTCCACCAATTGCCAGAGTGGCGCGCCGGTACGGGCAGCCCTCGCATCGGAGCTTCGCGTGTAAGGTGCGGGGGGCATCGTGTCGATACCGGCTTCGAGACAGCTACGCTCGTCTCCGAGGGTCTCGCGCTCAGCCTCCAGCACCTGGCGTTTGCCGTCGAGTGTGGCGCGACGTTGTGCAAGCCGCCAATTGGTTTGCAACTGGGCTGCCTGCAGCAAAAGGCGCGCCGGGTTATCTCCATCCAGGGCCGCGACCCAGTCGCCCAAGGCCGCCAACGCCGCAAGACAATCGTCGGAACCAACTTGCAGTTGTTTCACGCTAGCGAAGTATCGCTCCCAGGTCTCGATGAGATCGATGCCCTTGCGTTCAACGTCGGCATCGGCCAGCTCACGTCGGTGCACTGCGGTTTCGACCGCATCCTGTCTATCATTACGTGTACGCAGGCGCTGTGCGTGCTCGGTCTCGATGGACGCCATGTCGGCGTGGCGCTGGCGGAGCAGCGCGATCTGTTCGCGTCGTCTGGTGACCAATTCTTGCAGCGCGGTCGATGCACCGTCGAACGTCTTTTGCGTCAGCTCGACCAGTGCATTGGTCGTGAGCGTTGACAGCGGGTTCTCCGCATGGAGGCTGGCGATACCCGCCGCCTCGGCATGGGTCATGCCGTCATGACGCAATCCAGTCATCCTGTGTTCGGCCGCGAGCGCGCGTTGATTGGCGAGTTCCGTATCCTTCGCGCTGCGCTCCGATCGTTTGGTTGACTCCTCGAGGGTTGAAGCTGCTCCCTGCGCTGCGCGTCCACGCACCTCGGCTTCCTTCACGGCCAATTCGAGGCGGTTGGCATCTTCCATCGTCGGGCTGCTACGTAGCGTTTCGAGGCGGGCGCGTTCGCTGGCCAGGGCGACCTCCGTCTCATGATGTGCGGTCTGGGCTTTCGCCTCATCGCTGCTTGCGTTCTCAAGCCGGACTTGAGCCTCGCTGCGCGCTCGGCTGGCGCTGTCGAATTCAGTCTGGGCCTGACGCAGCGCGCGCGCTTGCCGGCGGCTCTGCGTTCCGGCGTAAATGCGATAGCGTTGGTCGAATTGCACAACGGCCTTGGTCAATGCCTGGTATTCTTCAAGCTGACGGCGGTCCTCCTCGAGTTGGCCGAGCGCTTCGGCCACATCGCCGAGCAACTCCGGCGCAAGTGGCGGCAAGGCCTCCGTCAGTGCGTTCGAGAGCGCAGTTTCATCCGGCTTCCTGGAAAGTTGCGGCTGCCGCAACTGGATAAGGGTGTCCATCAATGCATCGTAACGCTTGGCGCCGAGGTGAAACAGACGTTCGTCGACCGCGCGACGATAGCTGGTCGCGGTGTCGAAGACCTGGCCATGGCTATGGAGAGCGTCGCGAAGGCGTTCCCTGGTCAATACGACGCGCTGGTCGCTCATCAACCAGAGGTCCTGATTGATGCGCGGCGCCTGCTCTGCTTCCTCGATCAGGAAGAACCAGCTTTCCACCTGCGGACGGGCGGCGACCGCGGAAAGTCCGACCCCGAGCGACAGATATCGCGGCGTACCGTCGTCGGCGAGGCGGCCGAATTCGATCCACGCATAGCCATTGCGACGATCGTGGCTGTTCATCAGGAGATTCCAGGCCATTCTCTTGCCGCTGTCCCCGTCGGGTTCGATGCGCGATGGCTTGACCTGCGCGTCGAGCAGGAAGGGCAGGGTCAACGACAGCACCTTCGACTTGCCGGTGCCGTTATTGCCGCGCAAGAGCAGATGGCCGTCGCGGAACCAGAATTCTTCACTGTCGTAATGAAACAGCTCCACGACACCGAGCCGTAAGGGTTGCCAGCGCGGTTGCGCTGGAACTGGTAGATTCGGCCTCTCGTGCGGTGGCGAAAGCAAGGCCGACATCGTCTTCATCTGGAAAAGAGATCATCGGAGACGGGGATTGGCATGTCCGGTGTTTCCTGGCGGATTTCGGCCTCGCCGAGCGCGAAACGCGCGAGCGCCGGAAGCGGCAGGATGGAGTCTGCGCTCCTGACAATTAGCTGGAGCTTCTCAAGACGCCCTATGGCAATCTTCGCGAGCTCACGTTCGGCGCCTGGTTCGCGTGCCGATTTCCGCCAATAGCGGCCATATCGGCTCTTGGCGTCACGCAGGAAGTCGACGATATCGTGCTCGCGCTTGACGAAGGGCTGCCTTCGACCAGCGGTATCGGTTTGCTGCCGGTAGTCCGTGGCGAGATATTCTGCAGCCAGCAATGTCACATGCGCATCGGTGCCTTCGGCAGGCATTGCGACATCCGTTAGCGTGCCTGTTTCATCGACAAGGGCCAGCCCCTCGGCTCGCTGCTCTGCGACCAAACCTGTCGCGTCGCACAGACGGGCGGCCATCGCCCCGCGTTGGTTTATGAAATAGGAACGGGCGTCCGGGTTCAAGTCTTCAAGGTAAACCGCCGGATCGTCGAGGAGGCGACGCGCGATCCGGTGTCTCAACGCCGTGCGCTGACCCTCGTCGCTGTCCGCGACGTGCTCATCGAGCAGAGTGTGCAACCGCTGGTCCAGTGTGTTGGGCGCCTCTTCTGCGGGCCAGGTCGACGGGCCCCGCACGGCCGCCAGTAGGCCGGCGAGCGCCGGCCGATGCACATCGTAGAGCGCATCCGCCTGATCGCCTCCACCCTGCACGAAAGCATCTTCGTCACCGGCAACACGTTGCAGCACGCCCAGGCTCAACAAGGTACGGCACACCGCCACCAGTTCGCGTCGCTCGTGATGGGAGCCGAGCGTGAAGGTGAAACCGAGTGACGTCAGTCCCGGTTCGGCGGAAAAACCGAGTAATCTTTCTCCCAGAATGCGAAGGGTGACTTGGGGGTCGGCGCGTTCGAGCACCGCGCAGGCAAGGCAGAGCAGCACATACTTGCGGCGATCATAGTCGGGCAGGCCCCGGGTGGAGTTGTTGAGATCGGCGGGCCGCTTGTAAAGGCGCGCGCCCTCCCGTCCGATCTGTAACGGCCATCCGGTTTCGCGGGTAAACCACTCTTGCAGGGCGTTTGCCTGGCGGCGCACTGCAATGAAGTCTTCATGCATCGGGCTCATCAACGGCGTCATCAACAAGGCGCGAAGGGCGCTACGAAATTCTTCGCGCTGGAACTGGCGCTGCTGCTGGCCGATGCTGCGGCTGTCCCTGGGTCTCTGACGACTTGTCTTCATTGCGCGTCTTGTGTCGATGTGATTGTGATCACGTGGTCGCGCCCGCCGAACGTGCCCCGCGGCGTATTGATTTCGGCATAACTGTCCGGAGGAAGCGGCTTCAGATGAATGTGCAACAGACCGTCACCTGTCGGCCGTTCTGCTACGGATTCTGGACCAGCTTGCTCGGACAGAGCTTCGCCAAGCAATCCCAAGAACAGGCTGAAGGCGTGTGCGTCGAGCTCGCCCAGGCTGGAAAGATGTGTGGGCAGCCCGGTCGCCAGGCGCTTGCGAGCTGCCTCGACCTGCTGAGATTCTTGTGCGAGTTCGCGCGCCAGGCGCGCGCGGGCCTCCGTACGGTCCCGTACGCGCGGCAGAGGCCCTCTTGGAGCGGCTTCGCCGTATTCACGCAAGCGGGGGTGAATCACCAAGGGCGGGGCATCGGCCCAGCGGGTGGTGGCCGGCAGGTCAAGCCCCGCATCGATGTCGAGCGAGAAATGCCGCGCGGGATTTAGCGCAAAGGCGGCGCGGGCAAGCCGATGGGCCTCGTTGTCGTCGGCGCAGGCGGCAAACCAGCCGGCCAGAACGCGGAAGTCGGCTGAGCGATCGCTGCGGCCGCTCCGCCGTTCATTGAGTGCAGCGATGGCCGCCAGAAGCTGCGGAATGGCCGATCGTGCCCGCGCTCGCAACAGCTCGGCTTGCGATGGTTCGTGGCTGGAGCGGAAGAACCAGCCACGCAGCCCCCTCCAGCGCTCGCGCCATGCGCCCCGGTAACGGGTTTGCGCGTCGATCTGATCCTGGATTTCGCCCGGAGCGGCGTCGCGCCCTTCGCGCGCGGCGACCTGTTGCAGCATCGCATCGATCCTGGGCTCCAGAGCATCGATCAAGCCGGCGATAGTGTCGGACCGACGCACCAGATCGCCGATGAAGCGCTCCAGATAATCGATGAGTTGTCGCTTGTAGTTCAGCACTGCACCGGCTTGGGCCTGCTGCAGCTCAATGCTGCGTGCAACGCCGGCCATGAACGCCTGTGCATTCTCGGCAAGGCCTTCGAAAACGCGGACGAGATCCCGAAGCGTTTCATGGACCTTGGCCGCATCCGGCTCGGTCTCGGCAGCCAGCGCCCGCAGGGCTTCGAGCCGGCTTGCGATGTCTTCGAGGGCTACGCTTTGCAGTTCGGCGCGGCGCTCCAGGGTCTGCACGAAAAGCGCCAGTGCCGATTCTACGGCTTCACCGCCCTGCGAGAGCCGATAGAGATAGCGAGCACGGTAGAAATCACTGAGACTGGACACCCGCGCAGTGTCAGGATGCGACTCCAGATTGCCCCAAGCGGTGAGCTGGGTCAGCGCGGCATTGACTTCTTCAATCTCAGGGAGCTTGGCTGGCCATCGAGCTTCGGCAAGCACTTCGTCCGGTCTTAGCTGCAGCCGGTACTGCCGCTTGGCTGCGGCGAAAACGTCCATGATGCAGCGATAAAGGTAGGCCTTTTCGGCGCTGACGTGCCTGAAAAGTTCGGCCGAATCGCTTACTGCTTGCATGGGCAATCTTCTCGATATTCCGACGGAGATCCGCAACTTGCGCGATAGGCTAGTCTATTTTCCCACCCGCTGCAGCGTGCAGTGCTATCTCGGCCCTCGGAATACACCCGGTTTACAGAACCCCAGATAGCCATTGGTCGTCCTTCGTCGGTGTCGCTCGCTGATCTCTTCGCGCACGAGCGGCGAGGGTGAAATCCTTCGTCGGCATCGCGCCGGTCGCCATGCGGCGCCGCTCGTCGGACGACAACGGTCGCCGCTGTGAGAGCAGCACGGAATTTCGAAAGCGTCCGTCGCGGGCGACATCGGTTGGTAGGCATTGAAAATGTTCCTTATTTGTTCTATTTAGTCAATGTCTTCCGCGACCAATATCTTCCCAACCCCAGGGTTTGCCTACTTAAAGAGGCGTTTGAGCCAATCTTTGATAAACGAACTTCCATATGAGGCATGCGCCCGGCCAAACCGACAATTATAATAGGCAAATTTGGTCACGAATTGACTATTATAGGCTGCAAGCATGGACCTTATCGAACTGGGCGAACGTGTTAAGGCGGCCCGTAAATCCAAGGGATGGTCGCAGACCAAGCTGGCACAAGCTGCGGGTATCAGCCGCGCACGCCTGGAGGCGCTTGAGAATGTGCGCCTTGCGGAAATGGGCATCAAACATCTGCTTCGTATCTTGAATGCGTTAGATCTCGACCTGAGGTTGACGCAGCTTAATCGCGGTCGCCCGACACTCGAGGATCTGGTAGCGGAGGAGGCTCGCTAATGCTCCGCGTCTGGACAGATCAGCAGTCCGCTGGACATTTGGACCGCCATGGACCGCGAGGGACAGCTTTCGTCTACGAGCCGAAAGTGGCAGCCGAACGTGCAGTCTCGATCACGATGCCAGTGCGGACGGCATCTTGGAATACGCAACATGGTCTTGCGCCGGTATTCGATATGAATCTCCCGGAGGGGGCGCTCCGGGCGTACCTTGTCCGAAGATTTGCCAAGGCGACCGGAACGTTTGATGATTTCGATTTGCTGGCGGTTGTTGGACGAACCCAGATTGGGCGTATCCGCTACTCTGATCTTGATGTCGAGCTAAATGAGGACGTTCCATTCCAATCGATCGACGAGATCCTCAGCGCAAAGCGCGGTGGCGAGTTGTTCGCTTATCTTCTTGAGAAGTTCGCGGTCCATTCAGGGCTTTCGGGAATCCAGCCGAAGGTGATGATCCGCGCTGTCGACGACGCGGGAAAAGGTACGGGTGATTGCCAATCCCAGAGCTTCCGCAGCGCTACGCACATCGTAAAGTTCTGGGACCCGAACGAATATCCCGAACTGGCTGCCAACGAACATTTCTGCCTGTCGGCCGCAAAGGCCGTGGGATTGACCGTTCCGGATTTCCAGCTTTCGGACAACGGTACCGCCATCGTTGTGAAGCGCTTCGATCTGCGGCTCGATGGCACTTATCTGGGCTACGAGGACTTTTGCGTCCTCAACGGTGTACCCACTACCGAGAAATACAACGGTGGCTACGAAACACGCTTATTCAAGCGTGCCCGCGATTTCATTGATCCGGCCGAACAGCGCAAAGCGCTAGAGGATCTGTTCAAGCTGTTCGTCCTCAATTGCGCGCTTCGCAATGGTGACGCACATCTGAAGAACTTCGGCGTCATCTATGAAGATGTCACTGGCCCCGCACGTCTTGCGCCGATTTATGATCTCGTCAGCACGGTGCCCTATTTGCCGAAGGACGGCATGGCGCTTACGTTGAATGGTTCGACCAAATGGCCAGACCGCAAAGCGTTGGTTCGTCTTGGCCAAACTCGATGTGATCTTTCCGTGCAGATGATCAACAAGATCATAGAGCAAGTCGCCGATGTTCTGGCGAAGCTGGCGCCGGAGGTAACGAAGTATTTCAATGAGAATTCGGTTCATCGTGAGATCGGAGGAAGACTTCTCGCGGCCTGGCAGTCGGGCATTCGAGAGAGTCTTGGCTTTCCGAGAGCGGCGCTCGTGTAGCAAGCCCAAGTTTGGCTTCTGGGGACGAGTTCAATCCGCGGTGGATTGTGGTCTCGCTGGGGGTGTGTCGCGATTGGCCAGGAGCTAGGATCGGCGGTCAAAATCGTCTCGCGAGACGACCCTGTTGAACCGTGAACCGAAGGTGCGTCGATGAGATCGATGTACCGTAGTTGCGAGCCCGCCGTGAAACCGAACAAAGAAGTCAAGCTTGCGCGCACCCACGCGCCCGTTGATCTATCACCGGCCGATTGGCAGCGCGGTTTACGCCGCCAGTTTGGCCGCGAGCAATCCTTTGTGCTGGAAAATCTCGGCAGCGAGCCGTTCTTCTCCGAGTTCCGGGTCACCAATCCCGATTCGAAATCGAGTTACCGCGTGGCGGTACGTGGCCTGGGGCCGGGAGGCAATTTCTGCTCTTGCCCCGACTACGCAACGAATGAGTTGGGGACCTGCAAGCACCTGGAGTTCACCCTCGCCCAATTAGAGAAAAAGCGAGGCGCAAAAGCAGCGTTCGCACGCGGCTACCAGCCGGCCTTCTCCGAGCTCTATTTGCGCAATGCAGGCCCGCGCCGCGTGCACTTCCGTCCCGGGACGGATTGTCCGCCAGCGGTGAGGCTGGCTGCCGATCGCTTGTTCGATATGAAGCGTGATGGAATCCTCGCAGACGATCGACTGGGCGAGCTCAAGCGCTTCATGACCTCGGTGTCGGAGAGTGGTCACGAGTTTCGCGCCTATGACGATACCCTCGATTTCGTTGCTGGAAGGCAGGACGCCGATCATCGAGCTTCCAAGCTCGAGCGATTGTTCCCGCGCGGTGCCGCCGACCCCAAGCTGCGAGGACTCCTGAAGGTGGCGCTTTATCCCTATCAGGCCGAGGGCGCGCTGTTCGCGGTGAGGGCTGGTCGGGCGTTGATCGGCGACGATATGGGATTGGGCAAGACGATACAGGCAATCGCCGCGACAGAAATACTGGCCCGCCACTTCGGCGTATCGAGAGTCCTGGTGATTTGCCCGACATCCCTCAAATACCAATGGCAGAGCGAGATAGCTCGTTTTTCCGGGCGGCGAGGCAAGCGCGCGGCGCGCGTCATAAGTGGCGGGCGAACCCGACGGCAGAACGACTATGGGCTCGACGACTTCTGCAAGATTACGAACTATGAGAAGCTGCAGGGCGATCTAGACCTGATCGCCGCCTGGGCGCCTGAACTGGTCATCGTCGACGAAGCTCAGCGTGTAAAAAATTGGAACACAATTGCAGCGAGAGCCTTGAAACGCATCGACAGTCCGTATGCGATCGTTTTGACTGGAACGCCCCTGGAGAACAAGCTGGAAGAATTGATCTCGATCGTGCAATTCGTCGATCAGCACCGGCTGGGTCCCACCTGGAAGCTCTTGCACGAACATCAGGTCAAGGACGAGGCCGGCCGCGTCACTGGCTATACGGGGCTGAAGAAGATTGGCCAAACCCTGGCGCCTATCATGATCCGCCGGCGAAAGCCGGAGGTGCTCCAGCAGTTGCCCAGTCGGACGGACCAGAACGTGCTGGTTCCAATGACCGAACCGCAAAAGCTTTTTCATCAGGAAAATGCGGACATCGTGGCCCGGATTGTCCAACGCTGGCGCAAGACCAGGTTTCTCTCGGACAAGGATCAACGGCGCCTGACCTGCGCCCTTCAGAACATGCGCATGTCCTGCAACAGCACCTATCTGCTCGATCAGCAGACTGACCACGGCGTCAAGGCCGATGAACTGGCCGCGCTGTTCGAGCAGTTGTTTGCGACGCCGGAGACCAAAGCCGTGGTGTTCTCGCAATGGACGCGGACCCATGACATCGTTATCCGCCGCCTGGAGGCGCGTGGGATCGGCTATGTGAGCTTCCATGGTGGCGTGCCGTCGGACAAGCGGCCGGAACTCATTCAGCGCTTTCGCGACGATCCCGCCTGTCGCGTGTTCCTGTCGACCGATGCCGGCAGCACGGGTCTCAATTTGCAGCACGCTTCGACACTGGTGAACATGGACCTGCCATGGAATCCGGCAGTGCTCGAACAACGCATCGCACGCGTCCATCGGCTCGGCCAGGCGCGGCCGGTTCAGGTCATCAATTTCGTTGCGAAAGGCTCGATCGAAGAGGGCATGCTTTCGGTGTTGGCATTCAAGCGTTCGTTGTCGGAAGGAATTCTCGACGGTGGCAGCGGCGAGATTTCGCTGGGCGGGTCGCGGCTCAACCGCTTCCTGAAGGACGTGGAAGGTGTCACGGGAACCATGGGTGCGGGCGAAGCCATCCCCCCTGCCGAGGAGGCAGGAGCGGTCGACGGCGCCGCCAGCGGACAATCAGTCGGCGCCGTCGATGCAGATCCAGTTGTCGGTGCTGACGATGTGGCGGTCGCGCTGGCCGGCGAAGCCGAACAGCGGTTGGGCGACGCATCTTCCGATCCATGGCAATTGCTGCTGCAGATCGGTGCACAGTTCATTGGCACCATTGCGGCCGCGAACGACTCCGGCTCTGTCGCACGTTCATGGGTCGAGCGCGATCCGCACACCGGCGCGCAAACTCTCAAGGTTCCGCTGCCGCCACCGGAGATGGCGAGGCAACTGGCCAATGTGCTCTCGGCAGTAGCCGAGAGTTTGCGTGGACGGCAGCCCTGACCCCCTCATGGAGGGCTGCCTTTATATTTGGAAACGGCTGCCAACCTATTGAGATTGTTGAAGCGTGTTTTGACCGTTTCTTCCAAAGGCGCCTTGAAATCATTGCATAATCGAGCGGATTTTGATTCCGCCATTCGGAGGTTCGATCCCTCCCGCCCCAGCCAGCAAACAAGCTGTTGATTTCGATAGAAGAATCGATTTCTCCCGATCGAGTCCCTGCCGGCATTTCGGGGCGGGCTGGGGCCGGCTATCTGGAAATCTGTGCCGCTTTCGTTTCCATGCCGGTTGGCGACAAGCCCCGAGTCGCCCCGAGATGCATGTCGACGGGCGATCGACTCACGAAATAACGACGGATTTGACGTGGCGAATACCAAGAAGGCCCGCGCCGCTGTTGGCGCGAAGAAGAAAAGCAAGGGATCCGCGCGCTCCGGGATCTCATCTTCCTCGCCCCTCGGCATGCTGGCACTCCACCTCCTCGAGCAATGGAAGAAGTCCGGCCGCGACGGCATCGCTTTCCTTGCCGAGAGTGAGAACCGGGCGGAGCGCCTCGGCAGCGTGCTCCATTCGCTCGATCCCTCGCTCGAGGTGCTGGTGTTCCCGAGGCTGAATACCTTGCCCTTCGACGGACTGGAGCCGTCTCGCGAGATCGCCGGCCGACGGAGTTCGGTGCTGCGGCGTCTCGCCAGGAGCAAGAAGCCGGTCTTCCTGGTGTCGACGGCGGAGGCGATCATGGAGCGCCTGCCGTTGCCCGCCAGTTGGGCGCGCCTCAGCATCAGCCTGAAGGTGGGGGCGGACTATTCCGAGCAGGATCTCAAGGATCGTCTGGAGGCTCTCGGCTACGATCTCGACGAAGAGGCGGATTTTCCCGGGAGCGCGCTGTTCCACGGCATGACGTTCGAAGTCTTTCCCGCCGGCGCCCTCGGGCCGTTCAGAATCGAACACTCCGGCGGCGTGATCCGCAGGATCGCCGGCGTCGATCCGGACGAGCACGACGTCGTCTTCGACGCGCAGGAACTGCTGATCGATCCGATGTCCGAGCGGATCGCGTTGGGAGGCAAGCGGGCACAGCGCGCAGCGCTGCCGGATTATTGTGATCGCGCCCACTGGATCGCGGATGCCGGCGTGTCGGGCCATGCCGAGAGCTGGCTGGGCACGATCAAGGAGGCGGCCGGCCGCAGGGAGGCGGAGCGCGAGTATCTCGGGCCCGGCGACTGGAAGCGGCTGACCAAACGCATGAGCGCGCTGCCGCGAAAGGCGGCGTTCACCCCGACGCCCGATTTCTCGAAGGTCGCCTCGTCACGGAAAGCTCTCCGCGCATTTGTCGCCGACACCGAGCGCGCCGGGTCGCGGCTGCTGTTGGTCGCGGCGGTGGAGGACGACCTGCGCGCGATGGAGCGGATGAGCGGCATCAAGGCGGAACGCTGTGCCGATTGGGACGAGGCAGCGAAGGGACGGGGTGGCGAAGCGGCATTGCTGGCTGATTTCGACACCGGCTTCATCGGTTCTGGCCGCAAGCCGCTTGTCGTCGTGACGGCGACCGACGTGCTCGGCAGCAGGGCGCATCATCCGCAGCCGATGGCCAAAGCCTGGGGCGCGGCCTTCGACCATCCCGACGTGCCTGAGCGGGGCGCGGTCGTCGTCCATCTGCAGCGCGGGCTGGCGGTGCTCGACGGCTTGCAGACCTACGACATGGGGAAGGGATCATCCCGCGAGATGATCAGGCTGGCATTTGCGGGCGATGATGCCGTGCTCGTTCCACCCGCCGACCTTGCGCTGATCTGGCCGTATGCAGCGGAGCGCGGCAGACTGACATTGGACCGGGCCGACGGAAGCACGTGGTGGGCGCGCCGCACCGAGGCGGAGCGGGACATTCAGGTTGCCGCCAAGCAGCTTGCGAGGCACATCGCGCAACGACGTCGCCGGCGCGCGCCGAGGCTGGTCGCCCCCGGTCCGGCCTACGAGCGGTTCGTCGCGCGCTTTCCATATTTCACGACGGTCGATCAGGCCAGGGCGATTCGGGACGTGCTGGATGATCTTGCGTCAGGTCATCCGATGGATCGGGTCGTCTGCGGCGACGTCGGATTTGGCAAGACCGAGGTCGCGTTGCGCGCCGCGGCCGCCGTTGCCCTGTCCGGCAAACAGGTCGCTATCGTTGTGCCGACGACCGTTCTGGCTAGGCAGCACGTCGCGACGTTCCGCAAGCGGTTCGCGCCGCTTGGCATCGAGGTGGGAAGCTTGTCGCGAGCGACGTCGGCTCAGGAGTTGCGGGAGACCAAGGAGGGCTTGCGAAGCGGCAAGATGAAGGTGGTGGTCGGCACCCATGCGATCGCATCCAAGGACGTGAAATTCGCCAAGCTCAGTCTGGTCGTCGTCGACGAAGAGCAGCATTTCGGTGCGGCGGAGAAAGCGAAGCTCTCGGGCCTGGCGAAGGGCGTCCATACGCTCTGGATGAGTGCCACGCCGATCCCGCGCACGCTTGCGGCAGGTCTCGCGGGCTTCAGGGATCTCAGCGTGATCGCAACTCCGCCTGTGCATCGGCTGCCGGTCGTGACCAAAAGCGCGCCGCTTTCGGACGCGGCCATTGCCGCTGCATTGCTGCGCGAGCAGCGACGTCACGGCCAAAGCTTCCTGATCTGTCCGCGCATCCAGGATCTGGAGCCGATGCTGGCGCGGGTGCAGGCGGTGGCGCCGGAGCTTCGCATCGTTTGCCTGCACGGCAAGCTGCCTGCCGACGAACTTGACGATCGAATGATGAGCTTCGTCGAAGGCGAGGCCGACGTGCTGCTCGCGACCAACATCGTCGAAAGCGGTCTCGACATTCCCCGCGCGAACACCATCGTGGTCTGCTGGCCGGAAAAGTTTGGCCTGGCACAACTCCACCAACTCAGAGGTCGGGTGGGACGCGGCGGAACGCGTGCTTTCGCCTATCTGTTGACCGAATCCAGTTCGGAGCAATCCGGCAAGCGTCTGGCCGTTCTGGAGGAGTTCAGCAGACCGGGCGCCGGTTTCGCCATCAGCGAGCGCGATCTTGACCTCAGAGGTGCCGGGGACCTGCTCTCCGAGCAGCAGTCCGGCCACGTGCAGGTGTTCGGGCCGGTGCTCTACAGCCATCTTCTCAAACAGGCCTCGGAGAAGACCAACGATCGGGCCGCCGATCTGTGGGTGCCCGATCTCAACCTTCCGCTCGCCGACTTGCTGCCCAAGAGCTACGTGCAATCGGAATCCATGCGTCTCGAGATTTATGGCCGTGCCGCCAGGTGTCGGAGCGAGGACGATCTGGAAGACCTCGAGGAAGAGACCTCTCGTCGTTTCGGCAAACTGCCGCCGGCGGCCCGCGATTTCTTCGCGGCGGCGAGGCTCAGGATCGACTGCAAGCGGCGCGGGATCGTGAGGCTCGACGTCGGGCCCGAGGCCGTCGCGGCGACGTTCCTCCCTGGAAGGCTGCCCAAATCGAGGGCACGGTCGCTTCAGCGCGACGGCGATCGCGTCTTCTATTCAGACAACACGCAGGCGCCGCCTTTCGAGCGGATCGACGATCTCATGGATATTCTGGACGAGTGAGATGCGACGTTGCTCCGGCGGTCCTGATTCTGTCGCGTGCGCTGACATCTCAGTGACATCTAGCTTCGCTACTGGACATCTCTCGTGATCCGTTCGCTGTCTTTTGGCCTGCTCCGAGCTATCGGAATGCCCCCTTCCAGGTGCGAGTCGGCGGTATCCGAGGCGGGCTATCTCATTCAGATGCCGGTATTTTTCGGGCCCAAAAGACAGGCAGGATGGCGGAATCAGCCGCTCCCCGATCGGCCCCAACTTTCGCTTTCTCCGTGGGATTACGCGTTTTGCACACCGTTCCGCCCGGTGTTGCCCAAATCTGTGCCCGCCAACGGTAACTTGGATATTAGATATACATATCAATGGCTTGCGGCAGCGTCGCAGTTCAAGTGTCCGTGATATTTGTGCAACATTTGCCCGAAAACAGCCGCAACTCCTCCCCAACCGAGCGGTCTTTTGTTGCGTGATCGGGGGCCTTCTGTCTCATATGGAACTGCGACGGAGGGGGGCATCCCAAGGTCGTCCCGTTTTAGGTGGTTCGCTTAAGTCCCTCGCGTTCATGCGGGTGTGTCCGAAGGCGCGAAGCGACTGAGCGGGGTTTAAGGGACAAAGGGAACCAACCTGAGGGTGTTTTACCCGGCGGATCCGGAACCTTCCCTGAGATAGAGCAACTTGGAGGTTTAACATGAAGATGGTTAAGAGCCTTATCCTCGGCTCGGCGGCGGCTCTCGTCGCGGTCGGCGGAGCTCAGGCGGCCGATCTTCCCGTCAAGGCCAAAGCGGTCGAGTACGTGAAGGTTTGCTCCCTGTATGGTCCCGGTTTCTATTACATCCCGGGCACCGATACCTGTATCAAGCTGGGCGGCTACCTGCGCGTGGACGTTCTCGCGAACACCAACTCGGACGACACCGGAAACACCTCGGGCGCTGGTGGTGCAAAGAACCGCTTCACCAACGGCTACACCTGGCGTTCGCGTGAAGACCTGAACATCGATACCCGCACCGCGACCGAATACGGCGTGGTCCGCACCTTCTTCGATGCGACGTTCTCCTGGACGTCGGACACCTATGCCGGGCAGGGCAACGGATCGACCGTCTACTCGCCAATCGGCACGGTTTCGGCACCGAACAACGCCAACTCCGGTGCGGTTGCGGGCGGTACGGTCGGCGTCTACTACGCCTTCATCCAGTTCGCCGGCTTCACCATCGGTAAGGCGGTCTCGCAGTTCTCGGCGCCGTGGGCCAACTATCCGGGCAACAACTTCGACGGTCTCGTCGGCGGCGGCGGCACGATCACTGGTGTGAACCAGTTCACCTACACCGCGCAGTTCGGCAACGGCGTGTCGCTCTCTCTGTCGGCGCAGGATCAGACCCAGTACTATCAGGCTGGTGCCATCAATCTTGGTGCACCGGTCACTATCGCGCCTCCTGGCGCCCTCGGTGTGTTCGGTGCCAGCGACTACGCCGGAACGATTGCTCCGGACCTCGTCGCGATGCTGCGTGTCGACCAGGCTTGGGGACTGTTCCAGGCTTCGTTCGCGGCGCATGATAACCACGTGGCCTACTACGGCGGCAACGAGTTGACCGGTCATCCGGAAGACAAGTGGGGCTGGGCAGGTCAGTTGGCCCTGTCGATCAAGAACATCCCGACCGGACCTGGCGACACGATCAACATCCAGGGCGTCTACACGGACGGTGCGACCCGCTACAACATCCAGGACCTCGCCGGTTCGGCTGGCGCGAACACCATCTTCGGCAACACCGGTATCCCTGGTGCTTACCAGAGCATCGGCTTCGGCATTGCGCCGGACACCGTGTTCGTCACCGGTGGCTCGCAGCAGACGATCAAGACCTGGGGTATGCGCGGTGCGTACGTCCACAACTGGAGCCCGAGCTGGAACACCAGCATCTACGGCGCTTATGCTGGCGTCCGCTACAACGACACGGCCAAGGGCTACATCTGCGGTCCCGGCGGAACTGGTGTGGGTGGTTCGTTCGGCCTCCTGCTTGGCGCAGGATCCAACCTGACCTCCTGCAACCCCGACTACAACATTGCGCAGATCGGCACGCAGACCCAGTGGACCCCGGTCAAGAACCTGACCTTCACGGCAGATTTGACCTACACTCACCTGGATCAGAAGTTCGCTGGCACGATCACGTATCCGGGCAGCGCCGCTATCGGAAAGCCGGGCGCCATCTACGAGCTGAAGGACCAGAACACGGTCCTCCTTCTGCTCCGCGCTCAGCGCAACTGGTAATACCGGTTGATCTGACTGCAATCTAACACAGCCCCCGGCGCCAAAACGCCGGGGGTTTTGCTTTGTGAGGCTGGCTCGAGATGCTGCCTCTCGTGCGTCACGCAGCGAGCATGTCGCGGACCATCGGCACCACCTTGCTGCCGTAGAGCTCGATGCTCTTCATCAGCTTCTCGTGCGGCAGTGGGCCGGCCGAGTATTTCAGCTGGAAGCGTGCCGCGCCGAGCGCCTTCACGGTCGCCGCGATCTTGCGCGCAACGGTTTCCGGGGCACCGACATAAAGCGAGCCGTGCTCGGCTTCAGCGACGAACTCGTCGCGGCCCATCGGCGGCCAGCCGCGCTCCTTGCCGATCCGGTCGCGCATGACCTTGTAGTCGGGCCACAGCTCTTCCCGAGCTTGCGCGTCCGTCTCGGCGACGTAGCCCGGCGAATGCACGCCGATCGGCTTCGGCGTCCGCCCGAACTGCTGGTAGGCGCGCTGGTGCAGGTCGACATAGGGCGCGAAGCGCTTGGGATCGCCGCCGATGATGGCGAGCATCAACGGCAGATCGTAATGCGCCGCGCGCACCACCGATTCGGGGCTGCCGCCGACACCGATCCAGGTCTTCAGCCGGCCGTGCTCGATCGGCGGATAGACCGACTGAGCCTTCAGCGGCGGCCGCAGCTTGCCCTGCCAGGTCACCGGCTCCTGCTTCAACAGCTCGGTGAACAGGTCGAGCTTCTCCTCGAACAGCTCGTTGTATTGCTTGAGGTCGAAGCCGAACAGCGGGAACGATTCGGTGAAGGAGCCGCGGCCGAGGATCACTTCGGCGCGGCCGTTCGAGACCGCGTCGACGGTTGCGAAGCGCTGGAAGACGCGGATCGGATCGTCCGAGCTCAACACGGTCACCGCCGAACCGAGGCGGATGTTCTGGGTGCGTGCGGCGATTGCCGCGAGCACGGTCTCAGGCGAAGAGATCGCAAAGTCGGCCCGGTGGTGCTCGCCGAGCCCGATGAAATCGATCCCGAGTTGATCGGCCAGCACCGCCTCGTCGACGACGTTGCGGATCACCTGGGCATGGGGAAGCGGCGCGCCGGCGGCGTCCTTGGTGACGTCGCCGAACGTGTCGAGCCCGAATTCGAGAGAGGTCGTCATCACATAGTCCAGTTGTCGGCGTGGCGGAGCATCCGCCACGGGCCACCCATCGCGCGCAGGCCGAGAGGTCGTGTTGCTTGCTGAGATGTCCGCAAGCCTGCGCTGTGGAGCCTTCGGTTGGAGATGCTTCCGACTTATGGCCTGTTCGCCGCCCGACAAGGTCACGCCACGAAACGCAGCGTTTCTGGGCGGCTGCGGCTGGCGGCGATCAGCCCGGGATGACCAGGAAGCCGGCCCGCGGGAAATGCACCACGACCTCGCCGACCCGTTCGTCGGACCGACGGATCGCGATGTGCTGCGCCGACAGCGAGACGATCTCGCCGTGGACCGGGATCTTGCCGTAGTCATCCGGCATCACGCCGACGACGTCGCCGGGCTTGCGACCGTTCGGGTCCGCAGGGTCGCCGAACACAGGCGACTCCGGCTCCGCCTTCGCCGCGATCTCGAGCGCGTCGGCCGACGACATCTCGGTGCGCGTGCCGTGGCCGATGGCGCGGATGCGCTCTTCCCACGCCGCAGTACGTGGAAAGGGCTTCATGATTTCGTCGATCGTGGCGATGCTTTGCCGTGCGTACCACACGTTCATGGAGGCGCTGACGTCGGCGAGGCTGAACTCGCCGAACAGCCACGGTCGGCCGTCGCCGAGTTGCGCCTCGATCCAGTCGACATTGGCGCGGAACTGGTCGCGCATCTGCGGCAGCGCCGCGGCCATGGCGGCGACATCGAACTTGGCGCCGCGCAGCTTTTCGCGATCCTCGATGAAATCCTGCGGGACCTTGTCGCCGATGAAGCCGAACGCGAGGGTGACCGTGTTCTGGAAGAACGGCCGGTCGGCCCACATGCCGAGCGCCCAGGGCATTCCGGCATTGCCCGCGGGAAACAGCGTCGGCGTCGGATAGCGCCGCTCCACCTCGCGGATGATGATCTGGGTGTCACAATAGATGTCCGCGCCGATCTGCATCGTCGGCGTGCGGCGATAGCCGCCGGTCATCGGCATCAGGTCCGGCCGCGGCATGATCCGTGAAATCCGCACCGAGTTCCAAGCGAGCTTCTTGAATCCGAAGATGATGCGGATCTTCTCGGAGAACGGCGACTGATCGAAATGATGCAGGATCGGCGTGGGCTGCGACATGGCCTTCTCCCGGAGTATGGTGCGATCTCGACGGACCTTGTCGCATAGCCTGACAAGATTTCAGCGGATCGCAACCGATTTCCCGGAGAACGACGGCGGCGCGCGTCGTCAGAACTGTTCCGCCCAGGGCCGCAGGTCGAGCTCCAGCGTCCAGGCGCTACGATGCTGGTGATGCAGCACCCAATAGGCCTCGGCGATGGCCGCGATGTTGAGCCGGCCATCCGGCCCGCGCTCGTCCTTCAATTGCGGACGCATGCTAAGCAGCCGATCACCCCCGATGCCGCCGTCGACCACGACGTGACCGACATGAATGCCCTGCGGTCCGAATTCCCGCGCCACGCTCTGCGCCAGCGCACGCAGTGCGGCCTTGGCGGCGGCGAATGGTGAGTAGTTGGCCTTGCCGCGCAGCGAGCCGCTGGCGCCGGTGAACACCAGCGTGCCGCCGCCGCGCGCAAGCAATGCCGGGATCGCGGCCTGCGCGAGCTGGAAGCCGCCAAGCGCGTGCTCGCGCCAGTGCTCCTCGAAGCGCTGCTCGCTGACCTTGAGGAACGGTGCGGGCCGGTTGGAGCCTGCATTGTGCACGGCCATCGCGAGTGGCGCGAGCTTCTCGGCAGCCGTGACGAAGCGGGCGACATCGGCCGCCGTTGAGGCATCGCCCACGACATGGGTGACCTCAGCGCCATCAGCGGCGAGTTCGGCTGCCGTCGCCTCCAGCTTCTCGGCGTTGCGGCCGGCGATCGCGACGGGATAACCGCCGGCGGCAAAGCGACGCGCGATCGCGGCGCCGAGGCCGTTGGACGCGCCGACGCCGGCAATCAGCACGCTTCCTTGCACCGCGGTCGGCTCAAGGGCGGATCGGTCGTTCATGGCTTGCTCCATCAATTGCATGATCCGGAAAAGTGGAAACCGGTTTTCCCTCGCGACAAACGCGGAACGCGTTTGCGCGGAGATCATGCTCAAACAAACAAGGTGCCCGCGGCGCGGGCGAAATCATTCGTCGGACGCCATCGCGACGATGCTGTCGCGCACCGTACGCAGAACGGCGTCGGACCGCTTCGGGTCGGTGAGGACGCGCGAGATCGCGAGTGCGCCGACCATCGCACTCACCGCGACGATCGCGCGGCTATCGTTATCGTCGACGAGCGTCTCGGCGACCTTGGCGATGAAGGATTCGATGTGCGGCTCCATCACCGCGCGGCATTGTTCGTCGGCGCGGCCGACATCGGAGATCAGCGCCCCGATCGCGCAGCCCGACTTGGGCTGGTCGCGATGGCTGCGGCTGAGATAGCTTCGCACCAGCGCGTTGACGCTGACCGGCTTGTCGGGATCGCGCGCTGCGTGCGCCGAGGCTTCGCCTGAGGTCAGCGCCTGTTGCAGCGCCGCGGCGATCAGATCCGAACGCGAGGCGAAGTGCCCATAGAAGCCGCCATGGGTCAGCTTCACCTGCTGCATCAGGCTGCCGATGCTGAGCGCGTCGAGCCCCTTGTCGCGGATCTGCGTCGCGGCCTCGTTCAGAATACGCTCACGGCTCCTGGCCTTGTCGGCCTGGGAATGGCCCATCTCGCAGTGCCCCTGTTTGACTCTCTTTCTGGATTATGACCATCATGCTTCTGGATGACAAGTATCATCCAGAAATTCGTCAGTCACAAAGCAGGGAGGAACAGATGTCCGGCAGCGCGAGCGAGGGGCGGGTCCGCCACGAGCGGCACGATCGCATCCTGAAGATCACCATCGACAATCCCGCCAAGAAGAACGCCTTCAGCCCGGAGATGATGGAAGAGCTGTCCGACGCGCTGACCTTGCTCGACAATGACGACGGCCTCTGGGTCGGCGTGCTCTGCGCCGCCGGCGGGAGTTTCACCGCGGGTCTCGACATGCCGAAATTCTTCGGCCCGACCGCATCGCGCAAGCCGCTGCCGGAGGGCAACGTCGATCCGTTCGGGTTGTCGAAGCGATGCCGGAAGCCGATCGTCACGGCAGTGCAGGGCATCGTGTTCACCGTCGGCATCGAGATGATGCTGGCGGGTGATATCGTCGTTGCCGCGGACGACAGCCGCTTCTGCCAGATGGAAGCCAGGCGCGGCATTGCGCCGCTGGCGGGCGCGCATTTCCGCTACATCAGCCGCGCCGGCTGGGGCGATGCGATGTATCACCTGTTGCTGTGCGACGAGTTTACCGCGGCTGAGGCCCATCGGATCGGCCTCGTGCAGGAGGTCGTGTCGGCCGGGCAGCAGATCGAACGCGCGATGGCCCTCGCAGAGATCATCGCGCGCAATGCGCCGCTCGGAATCCAGGTGACGAAAGAAGCGGGCCGCAAGTTCATCGAAGCCGGCGAGCAGGCGGCAATTGCGATCATCCCGGAGATCCGCGAGCGCGTGCTCAACACATCAGATGCGGCCGAGGGCATCAAGTCCTTCGTGGAGCGCCGCGCGGCCGTGTTTCAGGGCCGCTAGTCCCCGGGACCCTAGTCCCTGAGACGCGCATTGCGTTCACGGTACGTGCCCTCAGTGCGGTTGTGACAATCTTGTCGCAACCGGCTGAATTTCGATCACGACAATGTCGCGGCGACTCTTGTCGAGATTCGTCGAATCAGGGAGATTCGAACCATTCATTAAATTCTGTTTCGTCCTGCTTTGACTCAAGCGTCCGGTAGGGATTCCCCATGACAAACGCGCGCGTAATCGTTGTCGGAAACAACAAGGGCGGCTCCGGCAAGTCGACAATTGCCATGCACGTCGCCGTCGCGCTGATCAAGGCGGGTCAGCGTGTCGCCACCATCGATCTCGACAACAAGCAGAAGTCGCTCACACACTACGTCGACAACCGGCGGAACTGGGCGCGGGAAACCTCGCTGGATCTCGGCATCCCCGTGCATATGTGCTTTGAGACGGTGAGCGGCAGGAGCGGCGAGGTCGAGACGCTCGGCCGCAGCGCGCTTGCCGAGATCATCGAACGGCTGAGCCGATCACACGATTTCGTCGTGATCGATTGCCCCGGTCACGAAACTTACCTGACGACGTTCACGCATTCGCTGGCGAACACCCTGATTACGCCGCTGAACGACAGCTTCCTCGACTTCGACGTGCTCGGCACCGTCGATCCGAACGATTTCAAGGTGACCGGTATCAGCCACTATTCGGAAATGGTGGAGGAAGCGCGACGCCAGCGCAGCGCGCACGATCAGCCGGCATTCGAATGGGTGGTTTTGCGCAACCGTCTTTCCACGCTCGGGTCGCGCAACAAGCGCCTGGTCGGCGAGGCCCTCAGCGAGTTGTCGAAGACGTTGAATTTCCGCCTGGTTGACGGTTTGGCCGAGCGCGTGATCTTTCGCGAATTCTATCCGCGCGGATTGACGGCGGTCGACGATGTCAATCAGCTCGCGCTCGGTGGCCGGCCGACCATGTCGCATGTCACCGCATGGCTCGAGATGGAGCGGCTGATGACCGCGATCATGCTCAGCCATCTGGTGGCGCGCTCGCCGGAATCCGCCGACGCCAGCCGCGACGCGGCATAAGGCGACGTCGCATCGTTACCGGCAATTGGTGTTGCCCGCGCCGGCAACGGTCAGGAACGTGATCGTTGCCGGTGCGAACGCGATCGCCCCTGCTGCGGCTGCGTCGCTCCTCAGGACGGGAATCTGATCGGAGGCTCCGAGCGCGAGTGTGCTGCCGTTGAGCTGAATGGTGCCGTCCGCGGGCGTTGCGCTCGCCAATGTGTAGCGTTGCGAGGCGGCCGACAGCGTCAGCCTGCGTTGTGTCCGACGATCATTGTTGATGACGAGCAAGGCTACTCCATCCGGCATGTCGCGCGCGCAATGCGCATAGACGTGTAAGCCGGGTTCCTCGACGACGCCGGCATCGAGCACGGTCGTTCCCATCAGCCGTCGCCACAGCAGTGCGGCCCAGTAGTTCGGCCGCGGCAGATGGGTTCGCTCGCCGAGCAGTCCATAGTCGCTCGCCGCAAGCGTGTTGTGCATCACCACCTGAACGCCGGCCTTGGCCAGCCGGCCGAGCTGATCGAGATAGCGGAACGTATCGATGAAGGTTGCGGCCCAGCGGTTGCCGCCGCAGGCGGTCTCGGCGGTTTCGGTCAGCCAGATCGGCTTATTTGACGCAAGCCGGTCGCGCAGCGTCTTGTAGAGGGCGAATGTCTTGCCGGTTCGTGCCAGCCATTCGTCCGACAATGCCTGCTTCGCGGTGCGATCGCCGCCGCATCGCGCCGAGAGCGCGCCGTAATGATGGTAGGAGACCGCATCGACGCCGGCTGCCGATACGGCGAACCGCACTCGTGCATCCGCGCCGGTGCCGACCGTGCCCGGGCCTAGGATCGTCACGTCAGGTGCTGTTGCTTTCATGAAGGCGCGGAACGTGGCAAAATCCCGGCCATAGGCCGCGGCATCGTCGCGCTCAGGCGCACCGCCGATGGCCGGCAGATCGGGCTCGTTCATGAACTCGGCTGCGGCGATCTGGCGGTCTGTCTTGCGCGTGAAAGCGAGAAGCTGCCGGGCCTGTTCGGAGGTCCATCGCCCCGCAGCGTCACGCGTGCCGGGGCTGATCGCAAAGGACGTGACGATGGAAGCACCGACCGTGTGCGAGAAGTCGATCACGTCGCGCCATTGCTGTCGTGTCAGCACGCCCTTGAAGCCGGTCGGCGGTGCAGCCGGTGGCGTCCCGGAATCCGCGAAGAACGTGCTGTTGGCCCAGGTGCCGCTGACGCGCAGATACGCGGGCGAGAGGGCTGCGGCGAGCTTGCGCAGCCTGGCATCGTGCAGATCGATGGGAGCGCGGGCCGCAAGCCGTTCCGCCTTTGCATCCGCCCTTGCATCGCTGGCGGCGTACGGCTTCCAGAACCGTCCACCGGTCACCTCGACCATCTCGATATTGTAGGACTGGAAGCGCGGGTCGATCGTCGCGACGCGCGGCATGGTCGCGACGTCGAGCGTCAGCTCCGCCGCGATCGCCTTGGCGCAAACGAAGACGGCAAGCGCCGGGATGGCGATGCGCGTGAGACGTTGAAGTGCGGTCCGGCAGTGGCTGCGCACGGCTCCTCGCGGCGTTCTGAACTGGATGTCATGTCAGAATGCCGCCGCGGCCCGCTTGAATCAACGCTATGGCGCGCCTTGCGGCTCGCTTGCGATGCGATCCCACAGCGCGCGGATCATGTCCTTCATGACCAGCGCGTCCTGCCAACGGTCGGACAATTCCCTGCCGTCGGGGCCGGTGATGGCATAGGGCGGGGGACCGAGCTCGCACAGGAAGGTCAGGGTCGCGTCAGGCCCGGCGCGCCTGCGCCAGGAGCGGATGCCGTAGTCCCACCAGCCTGTGAATAGCGAGACCCAGCCCTGGTGCTGGGGAAAGCCGAGCGAGATCTGCACCTGCTCGCGGCTCGCGATGCGGCCGTGGATGCCCCACGCGTGGTCGAGGATGCGATGGATCATTGCATGATTGATGTCGTCGACCGGCCAGGCGAATTCGCGGCCGACCAGATAATGGGAGAGATCCGCGGTCAGCCGCAGGTCGGGAAAGCAATCGAGCAAATCGAGCGTGAAGAACAGGTCGGTCGTCATGCGGTCGCGATGGGTCTCGACATGCACGGCGACGCCGGCCTCCGCGGCAAGCCGCCGCCAGCCTTCGAGCAGGGGAATGCAATCGGAAAGCCGGCGCGGCCGAACATCCGGCTGCAAATTGACATGATCGGCGCCGAGCTGCGCGACCAGCTCGAGCACCGGCTTCAGATCGTCGACGCTCTTCGGATAGCATTGCGCCTGCCAGATCATGTCATGCGCGCGAAGGAAGCTCGTCGCCTCGCGCGCGAAGTCGGGGTCGATGAAGCGCACGCCGGCGCCGTCAAACCCGGCATCGCGGATCATCGCGAGCTGGGTTTGCAGCGGCCATTCGGCCTCGTCGGCCAGCCGCCGCTCCATCGCCCAGAGCGACTGCAGGACACGCAGCTGCTGCGCCACGGATCAGGCCCGTGCCGGGATCGCCGTGGGCAGCTCGGCCTGTTCGCTCGCATCGGCGTCGATGTTCTCCTGATAGGTCTCGGGCCCGATCCAGATCGCAACCACCGTGCAGGCCGACAGGAACATCGCGTAACAGGCCACCGGCCACCAGGTGCCGTAGGCCGCCACCAGCGCGGTGGCGACGAACGGCGCCGGGCCGCCCGACAGCAGCGAGCCGAGCTCGCGTGCGAAGGCAAAGCCGGCGAAGCGGCGTTGCGGCGGGAACAGTTCGGCGAAATACGCCGCCTGCGGCCCGAACATCGCCGCCGTCACCACGGCACGCGCCAGGATGAAGGCGAGCGCGATCATGACCCACTCCTTGGTCCCGACCATCCAGAAGAACGGGAAGGAAAGCGCAACGCCGGCGAGTGCGCCGAACATGTAGACCGGCCGCCGTCCGATCCGGTCCGACAAGGCCGCAAAGCCGAGGATCGCAAACAGCTCGACCGTGAATGCCAGCATCAGCGCGCTCAGCGCCTCCGCTTTCGGCACGCCGAGCGTGGTGATCACGTAGCTGAGACCAAACACCGGGAAGAAATAGCCGAGCCCGTTTTCGGCCATGCGGGCACCGAGCACGACGAAGAAATTGCGCGGGTGCCGGCGCAACGCCTCCATCGCCGGATTGCTCTCGACCTTGCCGCGCGCCACCACCGCCTGGGTATAGACCGGCGTCTCGGTGATCCGCATGCGGACGAAGATGCCGACGACGATCAGCAGGAAGCTTGCCAGGAAGGGCAGGCGCCAGCCCCAGCTCATCAGATCCTCGCGCGGCAGCATCGTCACCAGCGCGAAGGCGCCGGCGGCGAGCAGATTGCCGACGGAGACGCCGAGCGGCGCGAAGCCGCCCCAAAATCCCCGATGTTTCGGCGGCGCGTTCTCGACCAGATAGATCACCGCGCCGCCGTACTCGGCACCGGCGCCGAGGCCCTGGATGACGCGCATCGCGACCAGAAGGATCGGCGCCCAGATGCCGATCTGCGAATAGGTCGGCAGGAAGCCGATTGCGGTGGTGCCGATGCCGATCATCAGGAGGGTTGCGACCAGCACCGGCTTGCGGCCATAGCGGTCGCCGAGGATGCCGAACAGGAGGCCGCCGAACGGCCGTACCACGAAGCCGACGCCGAAGGTCAGGAACGACAGCAGCGTGCCGACCAGGGGATCGCTCTTCGGAAAGAACAGCTCGCCGAACACCAGCGCGGCTGCGGTGCCGTAGAGGAAGAAGTCGTACCATTCGAGCGCGGAGCCGATGCTTGCGGCCAGGATCACACGCAGGCGCGATGTACGAGCGCCATCTCTTGCCATCTCGGTCATTCGTTTCCCCGTAATTTTGATTTTTATGGTCGTTTGATCGAGCACGATCGCGTGGTTTCGGATCGTGCCCGTGAAAGCAGCAATGCCCGCGGCGAGCCGCGGGCATTGTCTTGGGTCTCAGGCAGCGCGCGTGAAGTAGGATTTCTTCGACGCCGACTGGGTCTCGTAGATCGATCCCTGGCGTTTGGCCGGCGGCAGCGGCATCCGCACCGGCACGTCGGTGAGCCGCGGTGCGACCACCGGCTGACCCGCCAGCAGGCGGCTGTTGAATTCGTCGAAGTCCTTCACGCCCATCAGCGGCCAGGCGTCGCTGGCGGCGACTTCATACAGCAGCAGGTTGCGCGGCCGGTTCGACGTGTTGGTCGCCGAGCCGTGCAGCGCGCGCACGTGGTGGAATGACATGCTGCCTGCCTTGCCCATGCAGGGCACTGCACGCTTGATGTCGTCCTGGATCTGGTCAGGATCGATCAGGCCCGCGAAGCAGCCGTCGTCGCCATGATGATCCCACATCGTGGCGCCGGTGTGCGTGCCCGGGGTCACCAGCATCGGGCCGTTCTCGATATCGCAATCGTCGAGCAGCACGCCGATCGCGAGGATGTCGTCATTGGTGTGCGGATAGAACGCCCAGTCCTGATGCCACTCGACCGGCGAGCCGTATTGCGCCGACTTCATGTTGAGCTTGGAGCCGTGCAGGCGAAGCCCGGGACCAATCAGTCTGGTCAGGATCGAGATCACGGCGGGGCTGCGGACGATCTCGTCGAAGATCGGGTGTACCTTGTGCGGCGCCTTGATGCGGCGAACGCGCGGGGTCTCCGGCGTGTGGCCCGGTTCGAGGTCGTAGACGTCGGTGTGCTCGCTCACGCTGGCGGCGCCGGCCACCAGCTCCGCGAGCACCGTGCGCACCTTGCCGAGGGTCTCCTGGGTGAGCACCTCGGGCACCACGATCACTCCGTCGCGCTTGTAGGCCTGGGCCTGTTCGTCCGAAATCATTCCGTTCCTCCCTTTTTCTTGAATGTTAGCGCTAACATTAGACGATGCTAGCGCTAACATCGTGGCTTGGCAACCCGGAATCGTGCAGGCTCCGGCCCATGAGCTCCGAACTGACCGAACCCGGGACCGGCCCGACCGGTGCCGCGCCCACCCTCTCGGAGGTGGCCAAGCGCGCCGGCGTCTCCTCGATCACGGTGAGCCGGGTGGTGCGGATGCCCGACCTGGTCGCCCCGGAGACCCGGGCGCGGGTCGAGCAGGCGATGCGCGACCTCGGCTACATCCCGAACCTGGTGGCGGGCGCGCTGGCGAGCGCGCGGACAAATTCGGTTGGCGTGCTGGTGCCGACCATCGCCAACTCGATCTTCGCCGATACCGTGCAGGGCCTGTCCGACAAGCTCGAGCCGCTCGGCTTCTCCGTGATCCTGGCGCAGTCGCGCTACGATGCGGCGCGCGAGGATCGCATGCTGGCGGCGCTGCTGTCGCGGCGGCCCGAGGCGATCATCATGGTCGGCTCGCCGGCGACCGAAGACGGCAGCCGCCTGCTGCGCAATGCGCGCATCCCGATCGTCGAGACCTGGGATCTGCCGGCAAATCCGATCGACGCGGTCGCGGGCTTCGACAATTACAAGGCCGGTGTCGCGGTCGCGAAGCATCTGGTTGCGCAGGGACGCAAGCAACTCGCCTTCATCGGCGGCGACGATCCGCGCGGGACGCGCCGCTGGTTCGGCTTCAGGGACGAGGCCTTGGCAAGCGGCCTCGCCGAGCCGCGCCGGCTGATCCTGGACCGCAAGGATTCAGGCAGCGTGGCGGCGCATGCACGCCTGCCTGGTGTCGACGCGGTGTTCGCCGCCAACGATGCCCATGCGATCGGCTTCATGTCGGGGCTGCGCAAGGCCGGGGTGCTGCGTGACGGACCGGCATCGGCGCAACCGGTCGCCGTGATCGGGCTCGGCGATCTCGAAATGGGCCAGCTGATCTCGCCGACGCTCAGCACCATCAGCGTGCATGGCGACGCGATCGGCCGCACCGCGGCGACGCTGACCCTGGAGCGCGGCGGCGAGCGCCGCATCGATCTCGGCTTCGAGCTGGTGCTGCGCGACAGCGGTTAGCGATCATTGCCGCGACATTGCGGGCGCAGCCACCTCGTCTCTCTTCGTGCTCTCACCTTGCCGCGACGCCGGTGTCCACCGTCTCGAGCAAGGCGACCAGGCCACGCAGAATGGCCATCGGAGAAGGCGGGCAACCCGGAATGTGGAGATCGACCGGAACGACCGCGGAAACCCCGCCAACCACCGCGTAGCTGCCGGCGAAGCATCCGCCGTCTTTGGCGCAATCGCCCGCGGCGACGACCCATTTGGGATCGGGGGTCGCACGATAGGTGCGCTCCAGCGCCTCGCGCATGTTCTTGGTGACGGGACCGGTGACGAGCAGGACGTCGGCGTGACGGGGCGAGGCGACGAACCGGATGCCGAACCGTTCGACGTCGTAATACGCATTGCTCAGTGCGTGAATTTCCAGCTCGCATCCGTTGCACGAGCCCGCATCGACTTCGCGGATCGAGAGGCTGCGGCCGAGGCGCCGTCTTGCGGTGTGGCCGACCATGGCCGCGAGCTCTGCAAGCGCGGCATCGTCCGGCCGCGGTGCTTGCTCGGTCAATGGTTGGCGAAACAGGCTCTGGAATAGAAGTTTGCGCATCGCCCCGTTCCTTAGAGGTCCTGCCCTGAATAGGAGCAGTTGAACGATTTGTTGCAGAGTGGGAAATCGGCCACGATGTTGGCTTCGATGGCTGCCTCGAGCAGGGGCCACTGAAACCATGACGGATCACGCAGATGACATCGTTCGATCCGATCGCCGCTCAGGCGCAGCCAGGCCAGGATATCGCCGCGGAAACCTTCGACGAGCGCGATGCCTTCGCAAGATTCCGTCGCGGCTTGCAGCGACACCCTGACCGGGCCGGCTTCGAGGCCAGCGAGGATCTGGTCCGCCAGCCCGAGGCTCTGCTCGACTTCGCGGATCCTGATCCAGACCCGCGCGTTGACGTCGCCATCGCTGAGCACGGGAACTTCGAAACGCAGGCCATCATAGGGAAGATAACCGGGCATGCGTCGGGCGTCATGGTTGCGGCCGCTTGCACGCCCGACATAGCCGCCGGCGGCGAATTGCCGGGCGAGCGCCGGGGTAACCACGCCGGTGGTGACCGTGCGATCCTGCAATGAGGCGGTGTTGTCGTAGAGTTCGATCAGCGCCGGGAAATGCCGCCGGATCTGGTCGAGCGCGGCGCGGATTGCGCTGGATCCATCGCCGGCGATGTCGCGCGCGAGGCCGCCGGGAACGACAAGGTCGCGCATCAGGCGGTGGCCGAATGCAGCGTCGGCAGCGCGCAGCACGGACTCGCGCAACACGGCGCAATGCGCCTGCATCAGCGCAAACGAAGCATCGTTGCAGATCGCACCGATGTCGCCGAGATGGTTGGCCAGTCGCTCAAGCTCGGCCATCAGCGCGCGCAGCAACAGCGCGCGTGGCGGCACGGCAATCCGCTGCGCGGCCTCGACCGCCTGCGCAAATGCCAGTGCATAGGCGACCGTGCTGTCGCCGGAGATCCGGCCGGCAAGCCGCACGGCCTGCTCGACGGTGCTCCCCGCCATCAATCCCTCGACGCCCTTATGGGTGTAACCGAGCCGCTGCTCCAGGCGGACGACGGTCTCGCCGCTCGCGGTAAAGCGGAAATGTCCGGGCTCGATGATGCCTGCATGGACCGGGCCGACCGCAATCTGGTGCAGGCCGCCTCCCTCGGCCGGAAGGAAACGATAAGGCGCTGCATCCGTTGATGCATCGAGACGCTCGCCGAGCGGGAAGCGCCTTTGCCATCGACCATGATCGAGCCATGGACGGGGATCCGGTGTCCCCGTAGGCACAAGCCCGAACAGGTCGTGGATGGTGCGCTCCAATCGAAGCGCCGGAGCATGATGGGCTGCGACCGAAGGGAATTGGTGATCGGGACAATCCAGGCTGAGCACGCCGATGGCGGACGTGCGGTTGTCGAGAACCGCCATGTGCACGCAGGACGGTTCGCCCCACAGCCCGAGCAGGCTCAAGCCGCCATCGGCGAGGGCGCCGGCGGCGGAGCGCCAGACTTTCGCGTCCACCACTGCGCGCGGCCATGGACGATGCCGCTCGACCTTGTGGCCTGCCCGGATCAGATCGATCAATGTCGCCATATCCCGCTCTCCCTCGCTAACCCAGAAGGTTGGCGACGTGCTGGAACCAGACGACCAGCGGCCCCGGAAGGTAGATGCCCGCGGTCAGCACCAACGCGAAATGCGCGAACATCGGCAAATAGGATGCATCCGCCGGCGCGGCGTTGCCGCGCGGCTCGCCGAATGCAAGGCTGGTCAGGCGCAGGATCAGCGCACCGAAAGCGAGCAGCAGGCCGAACACCAGCGGGATGGCGAGCAGCGGCTGGCGCGCGAAGGTGGAGCTGACGATGAGGAATTCGCTCATGAAGATGCCGAGCGGCGGCAGACCGGCGATCGCGACTACGCCGATCACAAGGCTCCAGCCAAGTGCCGGGTGGGTTTCGGTCAGGCCGCGAATGTTGGCAATCCGCTGCGTGCCTTTCACCTGTGCGATGTGGCCGACCGCGTAGAAGATTCCCGACTTGGTGAGGCTGTGCATCACCATGTGCAGCAGGCCGGCAAAGTTGGCGAGTGGACCGCCCATCCCGAACGCAAACACGATGATGCCCATGTGCTCGATCGAGGAATAGGCAAACAGCCGCTTGATGTCGCGGCGGCGATACAGCATGAACGCCGCGAACAGGAGCGAGGTCAGTCCCATCGTCACCATCAGCGGGCCCGGCGATATCGCATCCGGATTGACGGCGAGCAGGATCTTGAAGCGAAGCACCGCATAGAGCGCCACGTTGAGCAGCAGGCCGGACAGCACGGCGGAGATCGGGGTCGGGCCCTCGGCATGCGCGTCCGGGAGCCAGGCGTGCAGCGGCGCCAGGCCCACCTTGGTGCCGTATCCGAGTAGCAGGAAGATGAAGGCGACATTGAGCAATGCCGGGTCGAATGTCGCCGCTCGGCTGATCAGCACCGTCCACACCATGGCGTCCTGACCCTCGCCGATGACCGGCAGCGCGGCCATGTACACCAGGATCGTGCCGAACAGCGCGAGCGCGATGCCGACGCTGCCGAGGATGAAGTACTTCCAGGCCGCTTCCAGCGCCGCATGGGTCCGGTAGATGCCGACCATCAGGACGGTGGTGAGCGTGGCGATCTCGACGGCGACCCACATCAGGCCGATATTGTTCGACACGAACGCGAGGTTCATGCCGAACATCATGACCTGATACATCGCATGGTAGAATCGCAGATAGCCCGGCGTCAGCCGTCCGGTCTCGAGTTCGTGAGCGATATAGCTCGCGCTGAACACGCTCGTGGTGAATCCCACGAAGGTGTTGAGCACGATGAAGACGATGTTGAGATCGTCGATCAGCAGGTACTGGCCGGGCTGTGGGCGTTCGATGACGAAGAGCGAAAGCGCGGCCAGCAAGGTGCCGAGACTGGCCAGGATATTGATCCCGGCGGTCAGCCGGTAGCCGGGCAGTGCCGCAAGCGTCGCCGCCGCGCAGATCGGGATCAACAGGACCCAGGCAACGGCATCGGACGCCGCAGTCATCGCCGCTCTCCCCTGAATTCATCGAGCGCGCCGACGTCGACGGTGTCGAACCGCTCCCGGATCCGGAACAGGAACACGCCGATGACGATGAACGCGATCAGGATCGAGAAGGCCACGCTGATCTCCACGACGAGCGGCATGCCCTTGGCGCCGGTCGCGGCCAGCACCAATCCGTTTTCCAGTGACATGAAGCCTACGACCTGGCTGACGGCGTTGCGCCGCGTCACCATGACGAGCAATCCCAGCAGCACCACCGACAGCGCGAAGGCGAGGTCTTCCCTTGCCAGAGGATCGGCCGCACCGGTAACGCGCAGCATCAGCACCATGGAAAGGGCGACGAGCCCCATGCCCGCAAGCATGGTCGGACCGATGCTCACCGCCGTTTCGATATCGCGATGAATGCCGAGCTGCTTGATGATCCGATGCAACGCCACCGGGATGACGATCGCCTTGAAGACCAGTGCGATGGCTGCCGTCACGTAGAGATGCGGCGCATTCTGGATGAAGGCCTGCCAGGCGACGGAAGCCGCGAGCACCGCGGCGTGAAGTGCGAAGATGTTCAGCAGCGCATACAGGCGGTCCTGATACAGCATCATGAAGCTGATCAGCACGAGCCCGCCAGCGAGCAGATGAGCGATGTCGAAGGCGAGATTGTGCATCAGAAGCCCCGTGACACGAACCGAAGCAGCGTGCCGAGCAGGCCGAGCATCAGCGCCGCGCCGAGGAATTCGGGGACGCGGAACACCCGCATCTTGGCCGTCGCGGTCTCGAACACGGCAAGGAGGAGGCTCGCGACCGCAAGCTTGAAGATGTAGGCGGCAACGCTCACCAGATAGGACAGCGGACCCGCGCCCTCGGTGGTGATCTGCCACGGGAAGAACACGCAGATGATCAGGGAGATATAGAGCAGCAGCTTGAGGAAGGCGCCGAACTCGATCATGGCGAGGTGACGCCCGGAATATTCGAGGATCATCGCCTCGTGCACCATGGTCAGCTCCAGATGCGTCGCCGGGTTGTCGACCGGAATGCGGGCATTCTCGGCGAGCGCTACCATGATCAGCGCGATCATCGCCATGCCGAGCGAAACGCGCAGTCCCACTTCGGATGACGCCATGAAGGTCGCGACCGTCGACAGCTGGGTCGAGCCGGCAATGAGCGCGACGCAGAACACCATCAACAACATGGCCGGCTCAGCGAGAGCGGCGATCATCACCTCGCGGCTGGAGCCGATGCCGCCGAAGCTGGTGCCGACATCCATGCCGGCAAGCGCGAGGAAGAAGCGCGCGCTGCCGAGCAAGGCGACGATCGCGATCAGGTCGGCACTCCAGCTGAATTCCAGGCCGGACGCAAATGTCGGGACCAGCGCTGCGGCTACCCAGATCGCCGCGAACGTCACATAGGGCGTGACGCGGAACAGCCAGGACGCGTTTTCGGCGAGGACGACCTCCTTGCGCAGCAGCCGTAGCAGGTCGCGGTAGGGTTGGAAGATCGACGGTCCCCTTCGGCGCAGCAGGCGGGCCTTGATCTTGCGCACGACGCCAGTCAGGAGCGGCGCGAGCAGTAGCACAAGCGCCATCTGACCAAGCTGAACGAATATGTCCGAGATCACGACCATATCGCGAGCACCAGCAGCAGCGTGACGAGGGTTGCGAACACCAGGCTGAGATAGCGGCGGATGGTCAGGAACTGGAGCTGGTTCAGCCGATCGGCCAAAAACCACACTGCTTCGGTCAGGGGCGTGTACAGCCGCTCCCAGACCAGATCGTGCATATCGACCTTGAAACGGGCCGGCCGCAGGTCACCGGGTGCGGGCATATCGACATGCTCGCGGGCCTGGAAGACCAGCGTGCCGAAGACGCGGCGGATCGGCTGGACGAAGCTCGCACCGGAATACTGCGCCGCCGGTGTCGGATCGGCGAAGCCGCAGCCCCAGGCCGGTCCGCGCCGGATCGCGCGCGACGCAAAGCGATGGATGAAATACACCGCGAGCGACGCCGCGGCGGTGATGAAAGCAAAGACGAGCAATCCGTTGTAGGAACTGCGGCTCTCCTCGATCGGCACGATCGAGAGCCAGGGGTCGTTCGCCTGAACCGGCATCCGGTGGCCGATCATGGCCTGCGCGACCGGCGAAAGCGCGTCGATCACGAGGCCCGGCAGAATGCCGGCGAGAAAGCAGAGCGCGGCGAGGCTGAACATCGCGGCGAGCGAATAGCGATCGACCTCGCCGGCGGCTTCCGCGGCCGGGCTCCGCGCGCGCCCGAGGAACGTGATTCCGAAGGCCTTGACGAAGCATGCGGCGGCGAGCGCCGCGGCCAGCGCCAGCAAGGCGCCGACCGCGGGCACCATGATCTTCAGCACCCATTGCGGCAGGTCGGGGCTCTGCAGGACGGCTTGAAATATCAGCCACTCGGACACGAACCCGTTGAACGGCGGGAGCGCGGAGATCGCGACGCAGCCGACCAGAAAGACGAAGCTCGTGAGCGGCATGCGGTGGATCAGGCCGCCCAGCTTCTCCATGTCGCGTTCGCCGGTCGACGTCAGCACGGCGCCGGCTCCGAAGAACAGCAGGCTCTTGAAGAACGAATGGTTGAGCACGTGGAACAATGCGGCCGTGAAGGCGAGAGCCGCTGCCAGACCGAAGCCGTTCGCCTGAAATGCCAGCGCCAGGCCGAGGCTCGTGAAGATGACGCCGATGTTCTCGATCGTGCTGTAGGCGAGCAGGCGCTTGAGATCGTTCTCCATCAGCGCGTAGAGAATTCCGATGACGGCCGTCGCACCGCCCAGGATGAGCACGACGACACCCGCCGACCAGCTTGGCGGCCCGAGCAGATCGAACACGACCCGGATGAAGCCGTAGATGGCGACCTTCGTCATCACGCCGCTCATCAGCGCCGAGACGTGGCTCGGTGCCGCGGGATGCGCCAGCGGCAGCCAGACGTGCAGCGGGACCAGGCCGGCTTTCGATCCGGCACCGAGCAGCATCAGCGCGAGCACCAGCGCGGCTTCGGACGGTGTGTGCTGGGCGCTACGGATGGCCGCAAAACCGTAGCCGCCACCGGCGCCCGACAGCAGGCCGAAGGCGAGCAACAAAGCCAGCGTGCCGAAGCTCGCCATCACGAGATAGACGTAGCCCGCCCGGGCATTGTCCGGTTCACGGTGGTGCGCCATGACGAGCGCCCACGACGCGAGCGACATGAACTCCCAGCACAGCAGGTAGGTGAACGCGTCGTCGGCAAGCACGACGAGATTCATCCCGGCCAGGAATGCCGGAAAGAAGGGAAGGATGCGCTGTGGCGTGGATTCGTGGCTGCCGTAGCCGAGGCCATAAAGACTTGCCGCGGCGGCGCCGAGATTGACCACCACGAGGAAGAAAGCGGCAAGCGCGTCGAGGCGGAAATGCGATCCCAGCCACGGCAAGCCGATTGGCAGCGTCAGTTCGGTCGCGCCGGTGCGGGCGATGAGCGAGAACAGGGCCCCGGCCAATGCGACCAGTGAAATGGCAAAGGTCGCGCCGTAGACCAGGGCAGTGGATCGGCGCGATCTGCTCGATGCGATCGCGAGAGCGGTCGTTCCCAGCAGCGCGGCGACACACCAGATCTGCTGAGCGACCGCCGGGATCATGTCTGCACCTTCGGTGAGCCAGATCCGGCCTTCAATCGTACGCCGCGGCCGCCGCCGCTGCTGACTGCCCCCTCGTTGATGACCTCGACGCCGGCCGTGCCGAGGGCGTCGATCAGTTTCACCAGCGAGTCGACATTGCCTCGAATGGTACCCTCGCTCGCCTCCATGCGTTGGATGGTTGGCACCGAAAGTCCGGACAGTTCGGCGAGCTGCCGTTGATCGATGCCAAGCAAGGCTCTGGCAGCTCGTAGCTGGGCCGCGGTGATCATCGATTGGGGCTGTCCAGTGAGATCGCGTTTATGTAAATGTCATTTATGCACATCAAGTAGTGATGCTACAAGAGCAATAAGTGATGTTTAATACATCAACTTTAGCGGCTCCATAGGCCGCAAGCGCCCCCAATGGGGATGCGCTGATGTGTGTTCATTCGGCGATCTTCCGATAGACCGCCGCTGCGCGGCGCAGCAGCTGGCTCTTGCGCTTCCGCTCGTGCACGCGCTGGTGCTTGGCCTTGCGTTCGTGGGCGCGCTGCGCGAGTGCATCGGCACTTTCGATCAGCGCGCGACGGACCTCGTCATCGTTCAATTCGCCGAGCAGTTGCTGTCCCTTGCGCAGTTGCTTCAGGACGTTCCGCCACGAGGCGTATTCGTCAGGGGGCAGGCCGCCCTCCGAGAATTCGATGGCGTAGCGCAGCCGCTTGCTGGCGAGACGGACGCGATGGCGCTTGTTCTTGCCCATGCCTTGCAGCCCCCGGCTCTTCTGGCACAGTTTGCCATGCCATCGCGCCAGCCGGCGCGCGTGAAACACCGAGACCGGCACGGCCCGCCGCTGCGCGGCGCGAGGATTCTGCCGCGTGGTCCAGGGGCCGCTGCCGACCCAGTCCCACATGCCGTCGAACCATTGCCAGTAACGATCGCTTTGCAAGGCGTCCTTGAGCGCGTCGAACGCGTCGCTTCGCGCGGCCTGGAGCATGCGCTCTTCCGGCAGCCCCTTGCTGTTCTCGATCGCGACGTCGAGGTCGCGCGTTGCGCCGAGATGGGCGCTCAGCCATTTCAGTTCGGATTTCAGTCGCGTCCATTCGCTGTCTGCGACCATCGGGCCGTAGAATGCGATCGCGGCCTTCAGCCGTGTCAGTGCAATGCGGGTCTGGTGCAGCGCGGCCGGATCGCCGGAGCTCAGGGCTTCGTGGTTGGTCGCAACTTCCTCGAGACACTCGGACAGGATCAGGCGAAACGCGGTCTCACAACGCATGGCCTCGCTGAGATGGCGCGGCCGCTTCGGGCGGACAACGCGCTCCCTGTCCGAACTTGCCGCTGACGTCATGACACTCTCGTGACCCCGCCCGAGCCGAAAGCGAGAGCACTTGGCTCCCGGGTGCAAGATTTCCCGTTTGATCGTTGTCGATCAAGGGTTTTCTGCTGGAACGCAGTGCAGCGATCCGGCGACGCGTTCAAAATGCCGCAATCAACGCGGTTGAGAGGGTTCATTCCTCGTATTTTACGGGGCTTGGATGCCGGCGCATTGAGGCGCCGCAAAAAGACAAACCAAGATATTTCGCGCACGAAATATCTTGATATTTCGCATACGAAATATATAACAGGAGCATGAGAGCGGAACACCGGCTGATCTTTCTTCTGACCGTGGCCTATCGACGGCTGCAGCGCGCCATCGACCAGGAGACGGCCGCGCACGATCTGACGTCGGCTCAGGCCGGCGTGCTGTTCTTTCTCGGGCGCAATGACGGTGCGCTGATCGGCGACGTCTCGCAGGCGCTCGACATCGTGCCGTCGGCGATGACCGGGCTCGCCGACCGGATGGAACGTGCGGGCCTCGTAAAGCGCCGGCGTGACGGTGAGGACGGGCGCAGCCAGCGGCTCCATCTGACTGTGGCGGGGCAGGAGCTCGGCAAGCGCGCCGCGACGCGGACCAGGGTGATCAACAACCGCCTGATGGACGGCTTTTCGGAAGCTGAGATCGACGTGGTGTCGCGCTGGCTCTCGAGCCTGCAAGAGAAGTTTCCTAAGGACAAAGACGGCTAGAGCGTTTTCAAGCGAATTGGATACCGGTTCGCGTGAAGAAAACGCATCGAACAGAAGCAAGCAACAGGAGTGAGACATGAGTGAAGTGGTCGTAGCGCTGGACGGTGGCGTTCTCACCGTGACGATGGCGCGTCCGGACAAGAAGAATGCGATCACCAACGCGATGTATGGCGCGATGGCCAACGCGCTTGAACGCGCGGAAAGCGATTCCGCGATCCGCGCCGTGCTGCTGCAAGGCGACGGCGACAGCTTCACCGCAGGCAACGATCTCGCCGATTTCGCCGCGGTGTCGCGCGGCGTGCAGGGCGAGCGTCACGTGTCGCGCTTCCTGGCCGCCCTTGCCAAGGCGACGCGGCCGCTGGTTGCCGCCGTGCAGGGCAATGCGGTCGGCATCGGCACCACCATGCTGCTGCATTGCGACCTCGTCTACCTCGCGCCGACCGCGCGGTTGATCACGCCGTTCGTCAATCTCGCGCTGGTTCCGGAGGCGGCGTCGACCTATCTGCTGCCGCAGCGCATCGGCTATGCGCGGGCCTATGCGATGTTCGCGCTCGGTGAGCCGGTCGAAGCGGAGACTGCGGTCTCCATCGGCCTCGCCAATGCCGTGGTGCCGTTGGCTGACCTCCGCGCCAAGGCACGCGCCGCCGCGGATGCGCTGGCGAAGCGGCCGTTCGGCTCGCTCCAGCACACCAAGGCGCTGATGCGCGATCCCGCAGGGATCAGCGCGCAAATGGCGCGCGAGGGCAAGATCTTCCAGGAGCGGCTGATGAGCGCCGAAGCGCGCGAGGCCTTCGCCGCCTTTGCCGAACGACGCCAGCCGGATTTCTCCAAGATCACCGGCTAGGCTCAGGACCTAGCTCAGGACTTGGGGCCGCCATGCGTGGGCGGCCCCATCGCTTTGGGGTTGACGGCCTCGCCGGCATCGAACATCTCGTGTCAGGGCACAGCGTAACCCGGCGAGGCGAGGCATGAGCGACAGTCACACGTTGCGCGGCGATGGAATCGCCGCGGCCATCCGGGCCGAGGGCGCCGAACTGTCGTCGCTGAGGAATGCGGAAGGGACGGAACTGCTATGGCAGGCCGGATCGCAATGGCCACGCCATGCGCCGATCCTGTTCCCGATCGTCGGCCGGTTGAAGAACGACACGCTGCGCCACAAGGGCAAGGCCTATCCGATGACGCAGCACGGCTTCGCGCGCGACCGCCGCTTTGCCTGGTTGGAGCAGGGGGCGCGATCCTGCAAGCTCGCGCTCACCGACGATGCGGAAACCCGCGCACGTTATCCCTTCGCGTTCAGGCTCGAGGTCACCTACACTGTTGATGGCGCAGCTCTCGACGTCGCCTTCGAGGTCATCAACACCGGCGACGAGATGCTGCCGGCCTCGCTCGGCGGTCATCCCGCCTTCAACTGGCCGCTGGTGCCCGGGTTGCCGAAGGAGGCTTACACGCTGACCTTCGGCAAGACCGAACCCGCGCCGATCCGGCGGCTGGAGGGTGGATTGATGCGGCGGCATCCTGAACCCAATCCGGTCACGGGCAGAACGCTTGCGCTGACGGAGGAGCTGTTCGATGACGACGCGATGGTCTTCGATCAGGTCGCAAGTACATCGATCCTCTTCACGGCGACACTAGGCCCGGCAGCAGCCACGCAAGGCGCGGCGATCGAGATATCCTGGCGTGGCTTTCGCGAGCTTGGCGTCTGGTCGAAGCCTGGCGGCGCGCCGTTCCTGTGTATCGAGCCGTGGCACGGCTTTGCCAGCCCTGCGGAGTTCGACGGCGAGTTCGCCGACAAGCCCGGCCTGATGCATATCGCACCGGGTGCGCGTCGGTCGCTCAGCTATCGCATTCGCGTGAGCTGATCGACGATCAGCTCAATGCTGCAACTCAATGCGTGCGGTTGCCGAGCGCGTTGGTCAGTGCGCCGACCGATGGCGGATTTTCGTGCGCCCAGGCCTCGTGTGCGGCGAGATCGCGATAGTGTTCGGCCATGCGCAGCAGCCGTTCGCGGATGCCGGGTTCTTCCTCGCCCTTGGCCTGATCGGCCAGCTGCGCCGCGCGTTCGAGAAGCGTTTTCGGATCGATCACGACAAGCTCCAAATCCGGTTTCGCCAAGCGGATAACGGCTACAGCCAAGCACAGTTCCTGCCATGGTTTGATGACAGGGTTGGTGAACCGTTCGATGCTGTCTGCGCTGCTCGGGAACCCTAGAGCTTCAGTTCTGATTGAATCAGAACTGAAGCTCTAGCTTCTTGCTTTGACGCGTTTTCTTCACGCGAACCGGTTTCCACTTCGCTCGAAAACGCTCTAGTTGAACGCCATACCACCGCTCATCGCGATGGTTTGTCCGGTCATGTAGGGATTGTTGACCAGCAGCATCACGGCCTGCGCGACTTCCTCGGCAGTGCCGAAGCGGCCGACCGGGATCCGGCTGACCAGGCTGCCCTGGCCCTTCATCATGTCGGTCTCGATCAGGGAAGGCGCAACGGCATTGACGGTGATGCCTTCCTTGACGAGGCGTGCGGCATAGCCGCGGGTCATCCCCTCCATCGCCGCCTTCGATGCGTTGTAGTGCGGTCCGATCGAGCCGGCGCCGCGCGCCGCACCGGAAGAGATGTTGACGATGCGGCCCCATTTCCGGGTGCGCATCATCGGCAGCACCGCCTGCGTGCAGAGAAATGCCGATTTGAGGTTGACCGTAATGGTGCGGTCGAAATCCTCTTCGGTGAGGTCGTCGACACCCCTGACGATCGCAATCCCGGCATTGTTGACGAGGATGTCGATCGGGCCGAGCTCGGATTTGGCGCGCGCGACCAGGCCGGTGACGGCGGCGGCTTCCGAGACGTCGGCGGCGATCGCGACG
>NZ_JACMYO010000010.1 GCF_020889685.1 Bradyrhizobium oropedii | reverse complement strand
CGCGGCCGCGCGTGCTGCCAGGGCTCGAGCCCGACAAGAAGCTGATCTGGACCTATTTCGAGGCGATGGTCCCGGAGCGGATGCCGAAGTCGCTGCTGGTGGTCGGCTCGGGCGCGATCGGCATCGAGTTCGCTTCGTTCTTCCACACCATGGGAGCGGACGTCACTGTGGTCGAGGTGCTGCCGCAGATCCTTCCCGTGGAAGACGCGGAGATCGCCGGCCTGGCGCGCAAGCGGTTCGAGAAGATGGGCATCAAGATCATGTCCTCGACCAAGGTGACGAAACTGGAGAAGAAGGCCGACAGCGTGGTCGCGACCATCGACGACGGCAAGGGCCAGCCGCAGACCAAAGAATTCGAGCGCGTCATCTCGGCGGTCGGGGTGGTCGGCAACATCGAGAATCTCGGGCTGGAGAAGCTCGGCGTCAAAACCGACCGCGGCTGCATCGTGATCGACGGTCTCGGCAAGACCAACATCCCCGGCATCTATGCGATCGGCGACGTCGCAGGCCCGCCGATGCTCGCGCACAAGGCCGAGCATGAGGGCGTGATCTGCATCGAGGCGATCAAGGGCCTGCACCCGCATCCGATGGACAAGCTGATGATCCCGGGCTGCACCTACTGCAACCCGCAGGTCGCTTCCGTCGGCCTCACCGAAGCCAAGGCCAAGGAAGGCGGCCGCGAGATCCGCGTCGGCCGCTTCCCGTTCGTCGGTAACGGCAAGGCGATCGCACTCGGCGAGGACCAGGGCCTCGTCAAGGTGATCTTCGACAAGAAGACCGGGCAGCTGCTCGGCGCGCACATGATCGGCGCCGAGGTCACCGAGCTGATCCAGGGCTATGTCGTGGCGATGAATCTGGAGACGACGGAAGAGGAATTGATGCACACCGTATTCCCGCATCCGACCTTGTCGGAAATGATGAAGGAAGCGGTGCTCGACGCCTACGGGCGCGTGCTGAATATTTGATTGGCGGGAGCGGAAGCCTCGCAACGTGAGCAGTTCCGTCATCCTGAGGTGCGAGCGCAGCGAGCCTCGAAGGATGCACGGCCAAGACCTAGAGCAGCGGGGCTCGCCGCCCTTCGAGACGCGCTTCGCGCTCCTCAGGGTGATGGCTCCGACAGAGAAGAAATCACGAAGAACAAAAAGGACAGAATCTCGTGAAAGACAACGACAACCTCACCATCGAACGCCCGACTTTCGTGACCCACCTCGAATGCGCGATGGAGGGCGACCATTATGCGGCCGATCAGGTGCATAACCTCTCGAAGGCAGGCAAGCCGCTGCTGGTGCGCTATGACCTCGCCGGGGTGAAGAAGGCGCTGACAAAAGACGCGCTGGCCCAGCGCCCCGCCGACCTGTGGCGCTATCGCGAGCTGCTGCCGGTCCGCAAATGCAAGGACATCGTCAGCCTCGGCGAAGTCACGACGCCGCTGATCCGACTGCCGCGGCTCGGCTCCAAGCTTGGCGGCGGCGAGATCATCGTCAAGGACGAGGGACGGTTGCCGACCGGCTCGTTCAAGGCGCGTGGCCTCGTAATGGCGGTGTCGATGGGCAAGGCGCTCGGCATCAAGCACATGGCGATGCCGACCAACGGCAATGCCGGCGCGGCGCTCGCGGCCTACGCCACCTCGTGCGGCATCAAGACCACGATCTTCTGTCCGGCCGATACGCCGGAGGTGAATGTCAGCGAGATCGAGTTGCAGGGCGCCACCGTCTATCGCGTCAACGGCTACATCGACGACTGCGGCAAGATCGTCGGCGAGGGCAAGGCCAAGGTCGGCTGGTTCGATACCTCGACCCTGAAGGAGCCGTACCGGATCGAGGGCAAGAAGACGATGGGCCTCGAGCTCGCCGAGCAGCTCGGCTGGGACGTGCCCGACGTGATCTTCTATCCGACCGGCGGCGGCACCGGCCTGATCGGCATGTGGAAGGCGTTCGACGAGCTGGAGAAGATCGGCTTCATCGGCTCGAAGCGTCCGCGCATGGTTGCGGTGCAGGCGTCGGGCTGCGCGCCGATGGTGAAGGCCTATGAGGCCGGCACCGAGCACGCGGCGCGCTGGGAGGACGCCCACACCATCGCCTCGGGCATCCGCGTGCCGCAGGCGATCGGCGATTTCCTCATCCTGCGCGCGGTGCGCGAGAGCAAGGGCTTTGCGATCGCCGTCGATGACGACAAGATCACCGCAGCGCTCAACGAGGTGGCGCGCGAGGAGGGGCTGCTGCTGTGCCCCGAGGGTGCCGCGACCTATGCGGCCTACAAGGAGAGCCTTGCCGACGGCCGGGTCAGCAAGACCGACCGCGTGATGCTGTTCAATTGCGCCAGCGGCCTGAAATATCCGCTGCCGCCGATCACTCGTACGCTGGACCGGCACAAGCCGGTCGACTTCTCGCAGTTCTGAGCAGAGCGTCATTGCGAGCGCAGCGAAGCAATCCATTTCACCGCTCGTGCTGAACGATGGATTGCTTCGTCGCTTCGCTTCTCGCAATGACGGTGTCATTTGAGGGAGTGATTGATGCGTAGAATCCTGTGGGCTGTTTTGGCTGCGCTTGCGACGTTTGCTGGCCCTGCGCATGCCGAAACCTGGCCCGCGCATCCGATCACCATCGTGGTGCCGTTCGCCGCCGGCGGCCCCTCGGATGCGATGGCGCGCATTCTCGGCGAGCACATGAAACAATCGCTCGGCGAGGTGCTGCTCATCGAGAACGTGACCGGAGCGGGCGGCTCGCTCGGTGTCGGCCGCGCGGTGCGTTCGGCGCCCGACGGCTACACCATCTCGTTCGGCCATCTCGGCACCCATGTTGCGAACGGCGCGATCTACAAGCTCAGTTACGACCTCGTCGCCGACCTCGAGCCGGTCGTGCTGCTGCCGAGCAATCCGATGATCATCGTCAGCAAGAACGCGGTGCCGGCGAAATCGCTCAAGGAGCTGTTGGAGTGGCTGAAGTCGCGGCCTCAGCCGCCGACCGCGGGCACGGCCGGCGCCGGCAGCGGCAGCCACATCGCGGGGCTTTATTTCGAGAATGTCTCCGGCATCAAGCTGCAATATGTGCCCTATCGCGGCACCGGGCCGGCGCTGAACGATCTCGTCGCCGGCCAGATCGACATCATCGTCGACCAGATCTCGAATTCGATCAACCAGGTCCGCGGCGGCAACATCCGCGCCTATGCGGTGACCGATTCCAAGCGGGTCGCGAATGCGCCCGAGGTTCCGACGGTCGACGAGGCCGGCCTGCCGGGCTTCCACATGACGCTTTGGTCGGGCCTCTGGGTGCCCAAGGGCACGCCCAAGGAGATCGTGGCCAGGCTCAACGCCGCTGCGGTCGCGGCGATGGCCGATCCGGCGGTGCAGAAGCAGCTCGAGAATCTCGGCTTGCAGATGCCACCGAAGGATCAGCTTACGCCGGAGGCGCTCGGCGCCTGGCAGAAGGCGGAAATCGCAAAATGGTGGCCGATGATCAAGGCGGCCAACGTGAAGGTGGATTGAGGCTCATCCAGATTCTAGGTGAGCGACGGACGCTCCTCATGAGGAATCTTGTTCTTGCATGGCTTGCGTCCAGCGCCGCCTTTGCGGTCGCCTTTGTCGGCTGGATGGTGCCTTGGGCGACGCCAGAGGGCGTGCACGTCTTGTACTGGAGCGATTATCTTCGGCTGTTCTTCATGATGCTGGCCGCGGCACTGGCGTTCCAGTTCGTTTACGGCGGCCTCGTCTACGTTATTCTGAGCCGCCTTGGGCTCTGGAGCATCTGGACGGTCGCGTTCGCGTATCTGTTGCCCGTTTTCATCATCGATCGCTACGGAATCGACACTCCGAGGGAAGCTCGCGCGATGATCGTCTGGCTCGGATTTGCCTGTCTGATCGCAGGCGTCTCGTGGTTCTTCGCGCGCAGGGAGGTTCGCTGGCCGGCGGACATCCCCTAGCAGGATCCGAGCAGCGGCGAAGCACCTCTCCGAAGACCAACCCGGTCCGATCGCGCTTTGGCGAGGCTCACTGCGCCGGCGCTGCGTTGCTCTCCTGCGTCACGACGCGGTCGCCGCCCTTTGCCGCCACCGCCGTGCCTGCGTCCTCGAAGCGCGCGCGATAGACCGCGAAATTCTCCATCACGCGCTGGACGTAGTTGCGGGTTTCCGAGATCGGGATCCGCTCCACCCAGTCGACCGGATCGACCTTGGGATCGCGCGGATCGCCATAAGCCTTGATCCAGTCGCGGACGCGGCCGCGGCCGGCGTTGTAGCCGGCAAACGTCATGATGTGGCAGTTGCGATATTCCGACAGCAGCGCGCTGAGCTCGGCCGCGCCCATCTGGGTGTTGTAGACCGGATCGGACACCATCCGGCTCCAGTCATAGCTGACGCCGAAACGCTTGGCGGTGTCGCGGCCGGCCTCGGGCGTCACCTGCATCAGGCCGACGGCGTTGGCCGCCGACTTGTCGCGCTGATCGAACGCACTTTCGGTACGCGCGATCGAGTAGGTCATGCTGCGCCCGATATCGGGGGCGATCGGGGTGTGCTTGGGAATACCGATGACCGGGAAGGCGTAATGGTCGAACGCAAAGCCCCGCGCCAGTGCGATCTTGCCGATCTGCAGCATGGCGCGGGCATCGTTATGGCGGCCGGTGAGCTCGCCGAGCGCCTCGAGCATCCCGACATCTGCGCTTTCTTCGGCAAGGTCGGCGGCGAAATAGAGCACGGTGTCGGGCTCGCCGATCGCATAGAGCATGTCGGCGGCACGAACGCGCTCGTCGGCTGCGATGCTGTCGGCGCTGGCCGCCGGCGAGGGCGCGCGCAGCTCGATGCCGTCACGGCCGAGCTTGGCCAGCGCGAGCTGACCGTAATAGGCGGTCGGGTAGCGCGTCGCGGCCTGGTAGTCGGCCCGCATCGCCACGTTGTTGCCGAGCGCCTCGGCGGCGCGGCCACGCCAATAGGCGGCGCGCGCCAGCACGGTCGGGTTGGTCTGGCCTTCGTCGATCCGTGCGAAATGCGCCGCCGCGGTCCTGGCATCGTCGAGATAGCGCAGCGCGATCCAGCCGCGCATGAAGTGCATGTCGGAGCGGTAATAGGGATTGTCCGGCGACGCCGCGGCGCGGATGACGTCAGAGGCCGCCTGGTATTCGCCCTGATCGAGCAGCTTTCGGGAGAGGATGCGGCGCTCGCGCCACCACTGGTCGGTGTCCTGCTGCGCCATCGTCTCGGGCGCGGCTGCAATCGTCACGCGCGCCGCGTCGTCGATCCTGTTCTTTGCGAGCAGAAACTGAATACGGCATAGCGTGTAGCCGAGATCGCTACGCGCATCGGCCGGCACATCGTTGAGCGTGTCCTCTGCCTTGCTTGATTGCCCGCGGACCGCGCCGCAAGCTTTCACGATGGCGAGCTCGTCGCTGCCGAGGTGTTGCGCCGCGCGCCGGGCGCCGGCGAGATCCTTGGCGCCGATCCGCTTGTCCATGCGCGCGCGGTGGTCGTCACGCGTGAGCAGGTCCTTGAATGCGTCGTAGGCGTCGCTCTCGGTCCGGTCCAGCAATTCGTCCGAGCGCCATGCCTCGCGAACCAGCCGTGTGGCGCCGTCGCGGTCGCCTTCGGCCAGCAGCGTGCGGGCGAGCGCGAACTTGCCCTTGGCGCTGATCGGTTGATCGAGGGTGAAGCCGTGCACCGTGGCCGGATCGCTGCGCTCCTGCCACATCCGCGCTTCAGCGCGCTTGCGCATCAGCGTGACGCTTGGCCAGTCCGGGTTGGCGGTGATGAATGCCGCATAGCGGCTGAATGGTGCATTCGACTCGGAGTGGCGCAGCAGATACCACTCAACGAGCTTGCGCCCGACCGGGTCGGTGATCTTGGCCTGGATATCCGTCGCGTCGCTGGTCTTCCCTCGGCGCGCGGCGAGGATCGCATCCCTGACCATGGCGAGATCGCCCGACAATTGCGGCCCGGCGGATTTCTCTGGTTCTGCCTGCGTGGTCTCAGCCGATTTGGACGGAACGGATTTGGCCTTCGCGGATTTGTGTTTGTCGGCGCCGTGCCGGGCGTGCCGGCGTTTGCCGGAGGCCTCGCGCGCAGATTTGCTGCTGGCCTTCAAGCTGGCCTTGGCGCCATGCACCTTCTTGTCGCCGTGGCCGCTCTTGGCCAGGTGCTGGTGATGCGGCTTGGCGTCTGCCTTGATTGGAAGCAGCGCGAGCGCGGCGGCGGTGGCGAAGCACGCCAGCGGACGTAGGCAACGGTTCATTCCCTGGTCCCCCCTGAGAAACCATGAGGCACAAACAGAACGCGTCATACGGCGGCACAACCGCCGCAGATTATCACTACCCTCGATTCTCGAGTGTTAATGCTGCTGCAACTCAACAGGGAAACGCGGCGAAATATAGAATAGCACTGGCGGAACCCGCGGGAACCGGGGTTTATACGGGTGAAGAGCGGACAGATGGCGCCCCACTTTGCTCGGTTCCATCGGGGATGTACCCTCGTTGCAAGCGCGCCGCGGGGGTTGCCGATGTCACAGATAGATCACTTGTTGCCATTCGGGGCGTCGTGATGCCCGGCCTCACAACCATCCTTGACGGGGGCCGCTATTTCGAAGGCCCGCGCTGGCATCGCGGGCGGCTGTGGTTCGTCGACTGCATGGCACGGACGCTGCTCAGCATCAGTCCGTCGGGCGACTTGCTGGAACATGCAGGGGTGACCGACGACACGCCGTGCGGCCTCGGTGTGCTTCCTGATGGCGATATCGTCGTGCTGACGATGTTCAGGAAGCGACTGCTGCGTTTTTCCGGCGGGGGGCTGACGCTCTATGCCGACCTGTCAGAGGTCGCGACCGGCACGATCGACGACATGATCGTCGACGGGCAGGGGCGCGCCTATGTCGGCGATCTCGGCTTCAATCTGCCGCCGCCGGACGGCCGTGGCGCCGTCGGGAGGATCATCCTCGTGATGCCCGACGGCAATGCCCGCGTCGTCGCGGACGGCCTGCGTTTCCCCAATGGCATTGCGGTCTCGTCCGACCATCGTCGGCTCGTCGTCGCCGAAATGGATGGTGCTATGCTCGCGGACTACGACATCGCGCCTGACGGCGGCCTGAGCCTTCGCAGGCGGCTCGGCAGCGTCAACGAACCAGACGGCATCTGCCTCGATCGCGAGGGGGCGGTCTGGGTCGCGTCGTTCACCGAAGATGCGTTTGTCCGGATCGATCGCAACGGTGTGGAGCGTGCGCGCGTCACGGTACCCGGCCGTCGTGCGCTCGCCTGTGCGCTCGGCGGCACGGAGCGCAGCACGTTGTTCTGCCTGAGCGCGGAGACGTCCTACGAGGAACTGCGGAAAGGCAAATCGGTGTCGCGGATCGATGTCGTCGAGGTCGACACGCCGGGTGATGGCTATCCCTGAGCCGTTGCCCGAGAGCTAGGACTGCTTCTTCTTTTTCTTCTCTTTCTTCTTCAGGATGTCCGCCTGGCTTCTGAAGGCGCGGGCCAGCGAGCGCATCTGATCGGCGACAATTGCGTCGGCCGTTGCCGACGCAACCCGTTCCGCGGTCTGGGCCTGCTTGCGAATTGCCTTGGCCATTTTCATGAAGGACCCAATCGCGCCGCGGCCGTCTGGTTCCAGCCTTGCCGGATCGGGCCGCTTTGATCTTGAATTTTGTTCTTGTTTCGTTCATATTGAGGCGCCCCGGGAGAATGCCATGGACGCCGAGCGAGACCGCGAAATCATCAGGCTATGGAACGAGCTCCGCCGGCTGCAGCGCGAGGGACGTCCGACCGCGCTGCTGGTCCGCCGGATCGAGCTGGCTCTGGCGGCAAGGGAGCAGGAAGCGGCCTGACCGGTAGCCAGGTCGCTCACGGACGCGCTAGCGCCCGCCGTCCGGCCCCATCACCAGGTTCGGCAGCCAGGTCGATATCTCCGGGAAGAAGCAGAGCATCAGCACTGCGAACATCATCAGCAGCACGAACGGCAGCGTGCCCCAGATCACCTCGCTCAGCGGGATGTCGGGCGCGACGTTGCGGATGACGAAGATGTTGAGGCCGACCGGTGGGTGGATCAGGCCCATCTCCATCACGATGGTCATGACGATGCCGAACCAGATGATGTCGAACTCTGCCGCGCGCAGCGGCGGCAGGATGATCGGCGCGGTCATCAGGATGATCGAGACCGGCGGCAGGAAGAAGCCGAGCACGATCACCATCACGAGGATCGCAAACAACAGCTCCCAGCGCGGCAGGTGCATCGCGACGATCGCCTCCGCCGCCGACTGCGAGATGTGCAGATAGCTCATCACGTAGGAGTACAGCAGCGACATGCCGATGATCAGCATCAGCATGGTGGATTCGCGGATCGTCGATTTCAGGATCGGCGACAGGTCGCTCGGTTTCCACACGCTGTAGATCACGGCGATCAGCCCGAGCGCCAGCAGGCCGCCGAGGCCGGCGGTTTCCGACGGCGTGGCGTAGCCGCCATAGAGCGCGATCATCACGCCGGTCAACAGCAACACGAACGGGATCACGCGCGGCAGCGCGCTGAAGCGCTCGGCCATGGTGAACTCGTCGCGTTGCAGGATCGCGGCATCCTTGCCGGTCGCGTCATAGGCGGCCTTGGCCATCGCGTATTCCTTGCGGAAGCGGAACACGGCGTAGAGGCCGAACAGCGACACCAGCAGCAGTCCCGGGCCGATGCCGGCGAGAAACAGCCGTCCCAGCGATTTCTCGGCCGCGACGGCGAACAGGATCATCGTGATCGAGGGCGGCAGCAGGATGCCGAGCGTGCCGCCGGCGGCGATGATCCCCGCGGCAAAGCCGCCGGAATAACCGCGCTTGCGCATCTCCGGAATGCCGGCCGAGCCGATCGCCGAGCAGGTCGCGGGCGAGGAGCCGGCCATCGCCGCGAACAGCGCGCAGGCGAACACGTTGGCGACACCGAGGCCGCCGGGCACGCGGTGCAGCCAGGCGTGCAGCGCCGAGTAGAGATCCTGACCGGCGCGCGACTTGCCGATCGCCGCGCCCTTCAGGATGAACAGCGGGATCGACAGCAGTGTGATCGAGGCCATCTCCTCGTAGACGTTCTGCGTCACCGTATCGAGCGAGGCCGCCGGCATGTAGATCGCCATGAACACGACCGCGACCGCACCGAGCGCGAATGCGATCGGCATGCCGGAGAACATCGCAAGCAGGGTGGCAAGCCCGTAGGAGATGCCAACACCAAACACGGTCATCGACGCGCGCCACCAGGCAGCGGAATGAGGATTTGCAACAACAGCTGCACGCAGAGCAGCGTCATGCCCAGCGCCATCAGCCCATAGGGGATGGCAAGCGGCGGTGACCACATCGAGTTCGACACCTGGCCGTCGACATAGGCCTCGTGCGCCAGGGTCCAGGACTTCCAGGCGAAGAAGGTGCAGAACGCAAAGCTCGCGACATCGACCAGCCACAGCCTGATGCTGTTGGCACGCGCCGAGAGCAGTCCGACGAACGCCTCGATGCTGACATGGCCACGCTGGCTCTGGACATAGGCCGAGGTCATGAAGGTGGCGCCGACCAGCAGGAACACGGCGGCCTCGTCCTGCCAGTAGTTCGGGCTATGGAACAGGGCGCGGCCGAGCACGCTGTAGCTCAGGATCACGCAGGCCGCGATCAATGCGAGCGCGGCGAACACCACGATGATGTTGTTGCAGACGGACAGCGCGCGTCCAAGCATGGCCACGGGCGTATTGCCCGCCGCCGTGCTTGCGGCTTCAGCCTGATCCGCGACCGGACCATGCATCATGCGGCGACGTCGCTTGCGAGCTTCAGCAGGTTGGCTGCCGTCGCCGTCTTGGCGCCGTAGTCCTTCCAGGCGGTGTCGCGCGCGATGTCGCGCCACTTGCCGACAACGGCAGCATCGAGCGCGCTGACTTTGGCGCCGGCCTTCTCATAGACCTTGGCCACTTCGGCATCGTCATCCTGCGCGCCCTTGCGGCCGAACGCCTCGAGCTCGGTGCCGACAGCGAGGATGATGTCCTGCTGGTTCTTCGGCAGCTTGTCGAAGATCGCCTTCGACATCATCAACGGCTCCAGCATGAACCAGTAGGAAGCGCCCGCACCCGAGGTCAGCGACTTCGCGACCTCCTCGAGGCGGAACGAGATCAGGCTGGTCGAGGAGGTGATACCGGCGTCGCAGGCACCGGTCTGCATTGCGGCGTAGATCTCGTTGGACGGCACGGACAGCACGGCGGCGCCGGCGGTCTGCAGCACCATGTCCATCTCGCGCGAGCCGCCACGCACCTTGAGGCCCTTGGCGTCCTCGGGTGCCACGATCGCCTTGGAGCGGCTGGCGACGCCGCCGGCCTGCCAGACCCAGGAGATCAGCAGGATGCCCTTGTCGGCGAGGAAGTCGCTCAATGCTTTGCCGACCGGCTCCTTCTTCCAGCGCAGACCCTGGTCGTAGGTCGTCACCAGGCCCGGCATCAGGCCGATATTGGTCTCCGGCAATTCGCCGCCGGCATAGGGCATCGGGTAGAGGCTGAGGTCGAGCGCGCCCTTGCGCATCGCCGAGAACTGCGCGTTGGTCTTGATCAGCGACGAGTTCGGATAGACCTCTGCGGTGAGGTCGCCGCCCGAGCGCTTGGCGACCTCGGCCGCGAACATCCGGCACAACCTGTCGCGGAAGTCGCCCTTGTCGATAGTGCCGCCGGGAAACTGATGCGAGATCTTCAGCGTGGTCGCGGCATGCGCGGTCCCGACGCCCATCCGCAGGATCGCGGGTGCGGCGAGGGCGGAAGCGAGGACGTGGCGGCGTGTGAGCATGGTTGTTTCCCCTGAAGAGCTTCTTGAGTGGCTGTTAGGCCGGCACGGCGCTTCAGCTTAGCCGGTCTTGGCGTGAAAATTCTCTAGTCTGATAGTTCGAGGCGCCCTGATAGTGCAGCAAGTCCTGCCGTTGCTGCGGCGCACACTGCCGCGCGATGGCACCGCGCCGCCACTCAACCCTCGCGCGACCAAACGTCCGGGCGTGCGTGCAGCGTTGCTTCAAGAAATCGTTATTGGAGGTAACAACGGGCGGTGCAAGTGCGTCGAGCAGAGAGCGGCAAGTCGTCGCGCTCACATTCGACCACACAAGGGATCATCGACATGACCACCAAGACCCGCCTCGGCCTTTCCGCCGCGCTGCTCTCGTTCAGCCTGGCGCTGGCGCCCGCCGCCTTCGCTCAGGACAAGATGGGCAAGGACGACGCGATGAAGAAAGAAGACACGATGTCCAAGGATGCGATGTCCAAGGATGCCATGAAGAAGGACGGTGGCATGATGAAGAAGGACGACGCCATGAAGAAGGACGGCGGCGCGATGATGAAGAAAGACGACGGCATGAAGAAGAACTGATTGCCGCCATCGCTCATCGTCTGCAGGCCCGCCGTCGCGGCGGGCCTGGTTGCGCCTTAGCGCTTCTTCTTGCCGCGTTCCTTACGCGCCGCGTAGCGGGCGTCGCGCTTGGCCTTCTGGTCCGCGAGCACCGCCTCCTCACGGGCGGCTTCCTCTTCCTTCTCGCGCGCGATCCGCGCGGCCTCGGCTGCGGCGGCCTCTTCCTCGCGCCGCTTCTGTTCAGCCTTCTCGGCCTCACGGGCTTCCTTGGCCTTGGCGCGGCGGTCGGCGATCGCCGCGCGCTCTTCGGCGCGGGCCTTCACGGTCGGATCGTCAGCCCCCGGCTGGGAGCGAAATTTGTTGAGGAGGTCTTGCCGCGCCTGCAGGGCCGTTTTTTGGCGGTCGGCAAAACCCGGTTCCTTGAAGCCACTCATAGAGGAAGCCTTGCTGCTTTCTGTTCGGGTGATGGATTGGGGTCGGTTCGGCGCTTCAATAAGTGAAAGGCGACGAAAATGCCAGTGGTGAACGGTGGGCTGTGGAGCAAGGGAGATATGAGCGGACGGCAAATGGCGGATGGCAGCATTTGGGCCCACTTGCGCCCACCTCGCCGCCGGCGTGGTGAGTGGTTGGTCACCGAGGCTGCCGTCTGCCTAGCCGCGCTGAAACTGCTCGCGCCGCCCGTTGCCCGAGACCTTGGTGCCCGAGATCTTGGTGCCCAAGACCTTGATGTCCAAGACCTTGGTGCCCAACACCTTGGCGACGGTCTCGGCGGTCATCGCGCTCCGGTCCGAGACGCGCTGGGCTTCCAGCCTGTCGCGGGCCTTTTCGGTGATCAGGAGGCTGATCAGCCGCAGCCTGCTGGTCTCGTCGACAGCTTCCGATAGCAGCTGCCTGTAACGCTGATAGTCGTAGGTCGCTTCTTGCTCGCTCACTGGCACGCCCCGCGCACGCGCTCCACTTCAGCGCGTAGTTTTTCGCGAGTTGTGGCAGCCCGCAATGGAATTGCGGTGCCGACGGCTGCATGTGCGCATTTCGTTGGGCGACTGTTGCAGAATTGATCGCACGCAACCGTGCAAACGGTCATGATGCGGGCGACGGCAATTGGGAACCGAAGCGGCATGAGCGAATCCGAAGACGGAGGCAATCGCCGCGGCGCGCTGATCGGACTGCTGGTCGCGGTCGTCATGCTCGCGGTCGGACTTTGGCTTGCGCGCAACCTGACGGCGGCGAGCAAGATGCAGGATTGCCTGATGTCGGGCCGGACCAACTGCAATGTGATCGAGCCGGCGCGCTGACCCAGCCTTGCGGCAGTGCAATATCGATCCCACATCTCCCGTGAAGACTCGGGCTGAACTGTTTGGTCCCGGTTGTGATTCCAGTCACACGCGGACGGGCGGGCTGCCTCATCTATTCCCAGAGATCGGCGGGAACCAAGGCCATGATGTCAAAGCTGTGGTCCGGAAAGGGCGCGGCGCTGGCTGCCGCAGGCGCGGCGGGTGCCGTTTTGGTTGCGTATCTGTCCCTGGCGCTGGCGTCGCCCGAACCGGTGTCGAGCGCGGCGCTCGGGCCGGCGTGGCAATGCAGCCGGGTGGCTTTCGTGCTGACCACTTGCACCCGCACCGCCGGGACCGAGCGTGAGGCCGAGGGCGAGCTCAAGGTGATCCCGGTACGGGCGAAGGACGATTGTCCGCCGGAGCTCTAGGTTCTAGCTTTCTGACGCGTCGTCTTCACGCGAACCGCTGCGCTCTTCGCTCGCGGCAGCTGTGGTGGGCCGGGTCGACGCTGCGGCCGTATTTCAAATTATTTCTTGATGGAGCTACGCGGCTTGATCGAGAGGCCGAGGCGCATCGCCATCTTCTTGATTCGCTCCGGCGAGCGGCCGGTCGCTTTCACGACCTCCTCCAGCGACTTTGAGGAGCGTGCCAGTTCCATCAGTCGTCGGTCCTCCTTGAACGACCACCGCGGCTTTCGGGCCATCTTGTTGGTATCCTTGTGCATTGCTGGGCAACAAAGCCGCCAGGCGGGGTCGCCTGACGGCCTTGCCGGTGTGGGCCCGGACCTTGGGGAAATGTCCGGTGGATAAGCAATACCGCTTCCGGATAAGGTCGCAATTGAAACCGGAATTTAACCTAACCTATCAAGGTTACTTGCAGGGTTACTTGGATATCGAGCGTGGCAGGAGGCCTTATGCGCAAGGTCGCCATCTTAAGTGCCGCAGCATTTTTACTGTCCGGTTGCTGGCCCGACCCCGAGGTCACGGGATCGACCAACAGTTGCGCGGCCAATCTTTATAGTCAGTTCAATCCCAAGGTCATGGATCAGTGCGTGAACGCCTGCATCAAATGTGACCACGGCAACGTCACGACTTGCACGACCTCCTGCACGCTGAAGGGCGCGCGGTAATCGATCCGCGCATTTGCCGATGCGAGCGGCAATTTGGCCCGTGGCGCCACGCCAACGGCCGCCTTGCGCGGCGCAATGAACGCCTTTATCGCGTCTCGTAGCGGCGCCGTCATCGGGCCGGAAACTGAGGGCGTGGAACAGCGCGATGAGCGGTCCCTCCTATGTCGCGGTCGATTGGGGCACCAGCAGCTTCCGGCTCTGGCTGATGAGCGCCGGCGGCCAGGTGCACGGCGAACGCCGCAGCGACCAAGGCATGACCGCGGCCGCCAGGACCGGCTTTGCGGGCGTGCTGCAATCGCATCTCGACGAGCTGGGTGTCGCGGCCGATTTGCCGGTCGTGATCTGCGGCATGGCGGGTGCGCGGCAGGGCTGGGTCGAGGCCGGCTATGTCGATACGCCCGCGCATCTCTCCGACATCCTCAAAGGCGCCGTCGTGGTCGGCGGGCAGCCGCGCGATATCCGCATCCTGCCCGGGATTGCACAGCGCGATGCCGCGGCACCCGACGTGATGCGTGGCGAGGAGACCCAGCTGCTCGGCGCGCTCGGTCTGGACCCGGCACATGCGGCCGATGTCTGCATGCCGGGAACGCATTCCAAATGGGTGCGGGTGCGTGGCGGCACGGTCGAGCGCTTTGCGACCTTCATGACCGGAGAGCTGTTCAGTGCGGTCGCGCACGACACCATCCTGTCGCACGCCGTTGCCGGCGCGGAGGAGGCGGTCGATGGTGATGCGTTCCGCGCGGCCGTCGCCGAGGCGTATGCCGCGCCGGCGCACTCAGCCAATCTGCTGTTTCGTGTGCGATCGCGGCAGCTGCTGTTCGGCGGCAGCGCGCAGGCCGCGCGTGAGACGATCTCGGGCACATTGATTGGCGTCGAGCTGGCCGCGGGCCTTGCCGAGCGGGAGCGAGCAGTGCCGGTTACGCTGATTGCGTCAGGCCGGCTGCAGCGGCTCTATCAAATGGCGCTCGAACGCCTTTCGATTCCGCTCAATGTCGTGGATGCGGAGGAGGCGGCTCGCCGTGGCCTCGCCAGCGCCGCGGCGGCGATCTGGAACAATTGAGGGATCCAACGCATGAGCATTCCATTTCCGCCGATGAAGCGTCCGTTGGTCGCGATCCTGCGCGGCGTCAAGCCCGACGAAACCAGTGGCATTGTGAGCGCGCTGATCGATGCCGGCATGACGGCGATCGAGATTCCGCTGAACTCGCCCGAGCCGTTCCGTTCGATCGAGATCGCGGCGAAGCGCGCACCTGCCGACGTGCTGATCGGTGCGGGCACCGTGCTATCAGCGGCCGATGTCGATCGTCTCCATGACGCCGGCGGCCGCCTCATGGTGTCGCCCAATGTCGATGTCGACGTGCTGGCCCGCGCCCGGGATCACGCGATGGTCACGATGCCGGGCGTGTTCTCGCCGACCGAAGCCCTGCTCGCCGCACGCGCCGGCGCATCGAGCCTGAAATTCTTTCCGGCGAGTGTGCTCGGCGCAGCCGGCATCACTGCGATCCGCGCCGTGCTGCCGCCGGATGTGATGATCGCCGCCGTCGGCGGTGTCTCGGACCAGAATTTCGCCGAGTACGTGAAGGCAGGCATTCGTGCCTTCGGGCTCGGCAGCAGCCTCTACAAGCCGGGCATGACGGTCGCGGATATCGCCGTCAGGGCAAAGGTGACGATCGAGGCATATGACGCGGCCGTGCAGGGCGCAGGCTAGACTCGGCGCGTAACTTTTGGCGGCGCGCTAGTCGTCTCGCTTGCCGCCGTCGATGACCCTGAACAGCGGTGCTGCCTCGCGGGGATTCTCGAGCAGTTCCTCGACCATCGCGATCGCGGCGGCGACGTATTTTTCGGTCGCGGCGTCCAGCGGCCGTTCGGCTTCGTCTGATAGCGCGAGCTTGGCGCCTTCGAGCAGTTTGCGGGTGCGGACGGCGGACTCGTCGCCGGCGGTGAGGGCGGCCCGGGCGATCGATCGCAACACGAACAGCTCGCCCTCCAGCCGCAGCAGGCGGTCGTTCAGCTTGCTCAGGACAGTGTTCAGGTTCCGCATGGCGTCCTCTCCGGGCGTTGGACCCATCTTCCATACACGGCCAATCCTGACGAAATTCTTGTGCCGGCCACACAGCAGGCGACGGCATCTGACGGAGCCATTTGTGGATCAGGGCGAATGGCCCTAGTAGAATGACCAGCGCCGAGGCGCCCCAGGCGGGGCGCGATGGGAGCATCCGCTTCACGCCATAACGACGAAGGAATGCACATGAGGATTGCCGTCGAAACCACCGTTGCCGCGCCGATTGCGGATGTCTGGCGCGCCTACACCACGCCCGACGACATCAAGCAGTGGAATGCGGCCTCCGAGGATTGGCACACCACGGCCGCGACCGTCGACCTGCGCGCCGGCGGCACCTTCTCGTCGCGGATGGAAGCCAAGGACGGCAGCATGGGGTTCGATTTCGCCGGCACCTACACCAAGGTTGAGGAGCCCCGGTTGCTCGAATATGCATTCGGCGACCGCACCGCGCAGGTTGCATTCACGCCGGAGGCCGGCGGCGTCAAAGTGCAAGTCAGCTTCGACGGCGAGGACACCCATTCGGTCGAGCAGCAGCGCGGCGGCTGGCAGGCGATCCTGGATAATTTCAAACGCTACGTCGAAGCAAAGCAGCGGTCTTGATCCGCGGCGACGGGAGGACGACGTGACGTTGAAGCGACCGCGCGCGACGATGCCGGCGAGCCTGATGCAAGCGTTCAAGCGGCGATGGTGCATCGGCCGAGCAAGCGGGTGAGGTGACAGGTCGGTCGGCGCGATCGCGATAGTGATCCGGAGCAAATGCGATGCGTTTTGTCTTGGCACCAGGTCTGCTGGTCATCCTGTGCGTGTCTGCGAGCGCCGCACCGCTGCGCCACTCCCACGCACGCCAACCCGGAGCCGTTCGCGCGCCCGCGGCTGTGACGCCGCCGTCGCGCTTCGCCGTTCCCGGCTGGAGTGACGAGGCGACACGGCAATGGCTTGACCGCGCCTCGTCCTATGTTGGCTTGGGTGGTTAGTCGCGCAGCCGCCTGCGCCGAACTCAATCGTCGTCCTCGGCTTCAGTCCTCCGTGAGCTCGATGCCGAGCGGCCGCCGTACTGCCGGGGAACGGCGGCAGCCTTTCGCGCGCTCACACCTTCGCTCTCACGCATTTCCTTCCGTGCACGCCGCGCCGTTCGCATCGCGCGCTTGATGCTTGGATCGTGCGAGTCCTCGTCGAAGAAGAGGACGATCTCGCAGCTCGGGCACTGGCGCGAATACCCGTTTTGCAGCCGCTTGGCTCGGTCGCGAAAGACGTTCTTGCAGCGTGTGCAACGGACTTGGACGGAATCTTCCATAGTGCTCCTGAAATACCGACGAGCAGCGCGAACGTTTGCAATCTGCTTGAGGAAGCAATTCCGGATTAAGAAATTACCAAGCGCGTCGTGTGCAATCGGGGCGGAACTTTGTTCACGCACGGAGAACTACGGAAGCGTTTCGTGCGCTGAATGATAAGAACAAGAGGCGATTTCAGAGCAGACCGTGAACACCAAAAGAAAGGCCCCAGCGCGTGGGCCACGCTGAGGCCAAGTTGACACTTTGGTCGTGAGGCACCGTCACCGGCGCCTCGGCGCTTAACCTATCTTCGTTTCGCTCCAGCCGAATAGCCCATATGGGCCATGATCGCTGGCACAAGGTGTGCAGACTTCGGATCATCAGGATGTTGCACCACCTGGGGCTAGAGCCGACGCCTTCCGAAGCATTTCAAGCGGGCGGCGTTGTGTATTCATCTGCGTCTCTTTGATTGCGGCACGACGAACCTCATTGCGTTGCGCACAAGGTCGGTTCGTTGACGCTGACGATCTCGCCATTGCTCGATCTCATGGAAGGCCGAGACGAGACAAGCGCCAAGGCAGCTGGACAGCAGCATAAAGCAGAATGCTTGTTCGGCGTTGCTCATGACATCATGGAACGAGAACACCAGGCATCGGCTTTGTCGGGAGCGGAACGAATGCACTGGGCTGGCTCCGCACCATCGTCAGCACAGCAAACACCGCTACGGTGACCGTCAAAAGCTTCGTCATGAAATTCGTCAGCAAATAATGTCTGTAAGAATTCTCGCAGTGTAGCACTCGGCTCGCGAAGCCCTTGTGAACCCTCTCACATGCGCAGAACGCGCACCGATCCGGCCGCTCCATTGGATGTTGATCAAGCTGCAATTCCGGGCAACCTGACGCCAGGTTGTGCTCGCGGTCCGCTTGCGACGAGGTGCCTCGCCACGCTTCATTGTGGGGCCGACGAGTTCCAATGCGGGCAGGCCGCCTCCGTGATAGCCAATTTGGGACATGCGCCGTTGGCACGAAGTGTGCAGACTTGGAGCTGTCAGGATTTTGCATCACCTTCCTGGGGCTAGGGCCAACGCCGTCCGCATGTATTTCAAGCGGGCGGCGTTGTGCATTTTAGCGACGACGGGCTTCCCGCCAGGCTGCGCTCAGGTCAGGGATCGACCGGCCGAAGTTCGAGGTTCTGGATTTTCACGGACGGAGAGGGAGCGTCCTGCTCAGTCGGCGGACGCAATGTGATCGGAGCATTCGATCCGCCGATCAGCACGTTGACGCCGGCATCGTCGGCGTGGGTGTAACCACCGGCAAGATCGTCGCGTCCGAGCCACGGCACCGACGCCATCACCTTCCAGGTCACGGAGACGTCTTGATCGCCGATGAAAGCGTCGAGGTTGCGGATGGCCGCGACGTAGCGACGGTCCGTCGCGCTATCGACATGCAACACGCAGTCGAGATTGGTCACCGGGCCTAAAATGAACCCGGTATCGGGGCCACCGCGACACTCAAGCGTCCCGGCCTCCACCTGCTGCGCGTCGGCCGGTCCGACGGGCGTGACAAGAACTGCCGCAGCACATGCGGCAGAGACGATCGGATGGTTCGTTGGACGTATGGTGCTGTACAACGCGAATGGACGCGCAATCGGCCCAAGACCTCTGATGCGGCCTTCGCTTGTGGTTAAGAGAGCCTTAGAGATTGGGGGCTGCCGCAGCGGGATGGAAACGTATGCGAGCGACCCAAGACGCGAACGCAAGACGCGTCGCAGGACGGCGACGTCGAAGCAGCCTGCTCAGGCAAGGCCGGTATCGGCGCGGCAGAGGCAGCAAGAAAAAGCACAACAAGCGGCCCTGGCGCGGACGCCAGACCGTTCGGATCCACGACGCTCAGCCTGTCCTGCGAAACTACGCCGCCGGGCTCGAAATTCATTGTCCCGGCGGCGCCCTGTTCCAATCTGGGCCCGCAATCCCAGTGATTGTCTGTCTGCAAGACTGGCGCCAAGGTTCGAAGCCACCGTAATCATACGGGGCTTAGGATGACGCCGGCCAAGGTCTGGTCGCTGTCCACGCTCCGCCCGATTTCAGCTGTGGTGCTCGAGCTTCCGCATCTCCTGCAAGCGAGCCAGGCAAAAATCCCGATACAACTCGTTGATGAAATCCCACATGACCGAATCCCCTTGGTCCAATGCTGGGATGCTAGGCCGGGTTTGTTTCCGGCCGGCTTCGCGGCTTGCGGAAAATGGTTTCATCGAGGGGGAGGTGGGTGGCGGTTCTGGCCGGTGATCTCGCAGCACAACATGTCATGCCCGTTGCGGGAAAGGAGGCATTGCAGCCTTCGGCTGCCGGTATCTCATCAAGATGATCACGATCACGGCAGCGCACATGAACGGACCAACGGGCACGAACACGAACGGGAAGGCGTATCCCAAGACGAATATGACACTGACGCCGATCCGGAAGGTGCGTCGGTTCGAAGGCGGCGAGATCTGGTCGTCCATGGTTGCGTTCATGAGAAAGACCAACGCGATCGCCAGGATCGGCATATCGTAGATGGCGAAGTAAGGAGAAATGAGAGGCGTCACCGCAAGCAGGCTTGCGGCCTGGACAGAAAAGCTGACCTTGCGGCGCCATATGATCAGCACCCAAACCGCGGCTGCCAGCGCGGTGGCCACGTGCAACGTCATGGCCAATCCGTAACCAAACCCGGCATACCGAAGAAGACCATAGACACTCTGCAATTTAGGCCAGGGCAGCGCCCCACTGAGGTGAAATTGCGTCGTCGCGAACGTTGCCGCCGCACGAAACCCCTCGAATGTATCCCAGCCGAAGATAATTCCGCTGATGAGCAGGAGCGCCGGCACCACCAGAGATGCCGTGATGAAGACACTCCAGCGCTTGGTCGCGATCAACACAAAGGGGAGAAGAACTCCGTATTGAGGCTTGAAGATCAGCAGCCCGAGCAAGAAGCCGCTGAGGAGCGGGCGCCGATCCAGTGTCAGGAGAACTCCGCCGAGCAGCGAAGCCGCCAGCAGAGAGCTTTGACCGGCAATGAAATCGTAGAAGACGGGCGGAGCGGCGAGTGCCAGCAGCAGTGCAGCGGAGCGCGGCCGGATCGCATGCACCACGAGAATCCAACAGAGCAGCTTTGCCGCAATCCAAACCGCGAATGCTATCGGGAACGGCAACAGCGCCAGGGGTGCTACAACCAGGAAAAACACCGGCGGATAAAAAAACGGCACGGGAATTTCATCGTAAGGATAGGGCGCGTGATCCATCGGCTGCATCCGCAGAGCAAGTTGCTGATGCAGTTGCTGCCAATCGTAGGCGGTCGCCGCGTGGCCTTCGAGTGCCATCGTGCCCGCGCCCCAAAAACATGAAAAGTCGATCCCGGCGTTGCTTCCGCCACTGACGAACATCAGCACCGCAGCAACGATCGTCATGCCGAGCAGGACAGCGCAAGCCAACGCTTGCGCCGGATCGTCTCCCGCAGAAACGTCCCAGTCCAGCAGTTGCCTCATCGGCGCGCGTCCCCGGACTGCAGCGACATCGCCGGTTGCCGGCATTGCGTCCAGATGATCGCGATGATTGTCGCGCACATCAACGGACCAACGGGCGCAAGTGCGATCGGGTAGGCAAACCCCAACAGGACAAGCACGCCGTACCCGATCCGGAGTGCGGAGCGCTTCGAGAGAAGCGAGCCCTGTTCGGCCGCCGGCACGTTCATGAGAAAGACGAGGGCGACAGTCAGCAGCGCCGTGTCGTAGATCGCGAAGTAGGGAGAGACGAGCAGCGTTCCGCCGAGCAGGCTCGCGGCCTTGATGGCGAAGCTGACGTTGCGGCGCCACATGATCAGCACCCAGATCGCGACTGCGCCGGCAACGGCGATGTGCAATGCCATGGCCATTTCGTAACCAACGCCGGCAAACCGAAGCGCGCCGTAAATGCTCTGCAGCTTGTACCAGGCCAGCCCGCCAGTGAGGTGAAACTGCGTCGTCGCGAAGGTTGCCGCCGCGCGGAATCCCTCAAAGGTGTCCCAGCCGAAGGTCAACCCGGTAAGCAGCATGAGGATCGGTATGGCCAAGCTGGCCGTGATGAAGACGCGCCAGCGCCCAGTGGCTATCAGCACGAGGGGAAGCAGGACGCCATATTGCGGCTTGAAGATCAGCAGCGCGATCAGCAAGCCGCTGATGATCGGGCGCCTGTCCAGCGTCAGCAGGATGACGCCAAGCAGGGATGCCGCGGGCAGTGAGCTTTGGCCGACGATGAAATCGTACAGGACGGGCGGCGTAGCGAATGCCAGCAGCACCGCGGCGAAGCGTGGCCGGATGGCGAAAGTAACGAGCGCCCAGCACAGCAGCTTTGCCGAGCTCCAGATCCAGAACGCAGTCGGAAACGGCAGCAGCGCCACCAGCGCTGCCACAAAGAGAAACACCGGCGGGTAGAAGAACGGGACAGGATTCTGATCGAGGGGATACGGAGCCTGGTTCACGATCGGATGAACCCGGAGGATCAGTTGCCGCAGCTGCTGCCAATCGTAGGCGGCGGCCGCGTGGCCATCGAGGGCCATGGTCCCCGCGCTCCAGAAGCACGAAAAGTCGATCCCTGTCGCGCCACTGCCGTCAACGGTTTTCGGTACAAACAAGAGGAGAGTGAGGCTCAGAACGATCAGGCAGGCAATGGCTAACGCGCGGTCGTATCCGCTGTGCTCCGCGCGGGCGTGCGCCACTGCAATTCCATTCATGAAAATTCTGCCAGAAGCTTTAAAATACAAGGCGTTCCATACCGCAGCTTAGCGGTGGCGCGAGCAAGTGGCCAGCGGCACACCGAGAACAGCTGGCGCCGAACGATCGAAGCACACATCGCAAGTTGCCTGCCAGTTGCGGGTCCGTAAGAATACGGTCGGGGCGGTCTGACGCGGGTAGGCTCGACCGAATACTCTGCGGAGAACTCAAAAGTTCGGGATGTCCCGAGCAGCACATGGGCGATGGCGGCGCAACGGACGCCTTTCCCTTCAGCGCCTCGCTTTCGATACGAGTCAAAAGCTAATCGGAATGGCTCTCTTCCAAACTAAGGGCTGCAATTACCCAAATTGAGCGTTCCATTAAAATGGCCCCAAAAGAAAGGGTGCAGCGTATCGCAACCTGCGCGGGCAGGGAAGTGAGGCCCAAGCGGCCTGCATCCAGTGATTTTTGCGGTGGAAGGCGGATAACGGCAGTCATCCCCTAATGATGAGGCGACCCAAGAATGCACCGCAGGCCCGCTCGGCTTCAGCGAACGTGCTAAAGGGCGAGCCGGACACTTGAGCGGCGGGCATATTCAGAAAGTCGGGGCGATATGAGGCGACAAAACCCGGCTCGCCATGCAGGCCAGGACCACTCCGGCTCTCGTTGCTGATGACGAATGAATAGTCGTCGCTGCCCGCGATCCATATCTCCAGTTCAGCATCGACTTGGCGGAAGTGCAGGGCCATGTCGCCCTCCACGGAGAGGCCAAAAACTTGATCCCCCAGTGTCCCAGCTGGACGCTCAACCTGCTTTTGTACGGTTGGCCGCTTCAGCTTCCCGCGCCAGCCGTTCTGTCTTTAGGCGCTCTCGATTATCGTGGAGCGCTTTTTGCTCTTTGGCGTAATCGGTCATGGCTTCCTTCGCCTTGACCGCTTTGAATATCTTGTGGGCTTCGCGCTCCGCAGTTGTGTGCCGCTCTCGGTTGATCATTATTGACCTCCCACTTGGGCTCAATACTCAACGCGCGGAGAGGGATTTCGATCCCTTAAAGGGGACGCGCCGTTCCGCTCGGTCTAGGTAAGCAACTAGGGTGGGCTAGTGGGTCAGCGCCAGTAGCCGTTGGACAATCGCGCCCAAGCACGACTAAGAGCTTTAGCAATTGTGCCAGTCGACCGTCAGGCGCAAATCTGTCGATCACCCAAAAGCAGATTGCTCCCACCACAGCGATGATCAAAATACCGATCAGAAGTGAAACAGCAGCCATTTATTATCCCTTCGATCTCTGGTGGCCTCGGTCGGTTCATTTCCGGTTGCGGTCGCGTCGCACCTTCTGGAATTCCTCGGGTCCTTTGACGAGTTGCCGCTTGCGGCTGGCTTGCTCATCTGAGCTGACAGTGTTGTCGGCCATCTTGTCGATTGCGTCGCCGGCCATGGTGCGGAGAAGGCTCGGCGAGCGTCTCCGGAGTAACCCCTAATGGCTCGGCGCGGGCAGCGAAGGGCCGGAACAAGTGGCAACGTCGAGAGTCACTCCTAGTGCTCCCGTTGTCACTCCTGCCCCCCGACTGCGGGAGTTGGAATGCGACCCTGGCGCGCCGACCGCGCCGGGGCCGTTCGTCCATCGCGCGGCAGAGCAAATGCGGAAGTGGCGTGTACAATCCGTGTACTATCGACTCAGCGGGACCAAACGGGAAAGCAAGAAATTGAAGGTTTTTTTAGCACGCGATGAGACGCGGGATTTCGTTGAGCCGAACACGTATCGTGTTGAAATGGCTGGCGATCCCGGCAGGATTCGAACCTGCAACCCGCGGAGTAGAAACCTTTTGGATTGTGAATCTAATCAACGACTTAGCTCCTCCGTGTTCCGCTGGCGTTGCCGTCAGCTGCCAAGCAATCGGTTTTGAAGGGTTTCGGCGGCTCGCTGGTCTGCCTCGGCATCGGCGAACAGGTGCCCGTAAATGTCGAAAGTGACCTTGATTGAGCTATGGCCCATCAGGCGCTGGATCTGCTTCGGATTGTGACCGTTCTCGATCCACAGAGAGGCGCAGGCGTGGCGCAGGGTGTGTAAGCCGTACTTAGGCACTTCCGCCATCACGGGCTCGCCGTTCTTGAGGGTCGGCTTTCCATCGGCGTCGAGCACGGGCGCCGCTTCGGTGATGCCCTTGGCTACCAGGATCGGATGGAGGCCTCGTTCGAGCATGTTCGAATGGGATTCGACCTTGCCGACCCCGTTCGGGAAAACCAGGTTCAGATCGCCCTTCGGGCACTTAAGCTTCCATTCCCGCAGGGCGTTCATCACGATCGGCGGGCAGGGGATAGTGCGATAGGCAGCCTTTGACTTCAGGTTGCCGATCCGGTGGGAAGCGTCTGCCCGCTGGGTCAGGCTGAGTTGTTTGGCCGCAAAATCGACGTTCAGCCAGGAAAGGCCACGCAGCTCACTGGCACGCAAGCCGCAGAAGATGGCGACCAGCATAACGGGCCGCCAGCGATCGACGGCACCTGCAATGATGGCCTGCAGCTCGACCTTGGTGGGAATATCAGGGCGCGGGTCTTCCCGGTCTGGCAGATCAAGATCGACGCCAGCCGTGGGGGCAGTGCTCGACAGGCCGCGGCGCCGAAGCTCTTTGAAGATGCTGCCAACCGAGCCGACGACCTTCTTGATCATTTCGGCCGATGTGCCGGCAGCTCGAAGCTGGTCAGCATAGGCATTGATAGCCGGCACCGTCATTTCCGATGCCTTCTTCGCCCCAATGAGCGGAACAATGTGGAGCTTCACGTGCTCCTCGTAGCCCTTCACGGTCGAAGGCTCCAGGCCCTTTTCCTTGCACCGCTTGATCCAGAGCGCCGCGGCTTCCTTCATGGTGGGGGAGATGCTGCCCGGCGTGTGCAGGCCGCGAACCATGTCATGCCGAACTTCGACAAGCCACGCCTCGGCGTCGGACTTCTTCTCGAACATCTTGAAGCGGCGCTCGCCCGCGCCGTCGATATAGCCCGCCTGCCAACGGATGAGGCCCGAGGGAAGTTTCCGCTTGCGCACCTTTGCCATGACTTGTCCCCGCCGGAATGATTGGTGTCCGTTGAAACCAATTGACACCAATCCGCGGCAGTTGTAAAGCACATAATACGTACTGCGTTCTTGAAGGGACGGTGATGGACAGCTATTCGTTGGGCGGTTTGGTGGAAGTAACGGGCGCAAAGCGCCGGTCACTCCAGCTTTGGGCCGATCGAGGTGTGATTCAAGCGGACCGCGGGACAGAGGATGCCGGGACCGGGACGCACCGTCAGTTCTCCCGCGAGGAGGCCATTATTGGCTGTGCTATTCGGCCCTTTGCTGAGCGGCAAATTGCCATCGGTGAACTAAAAAAGATTGCTACGGCTCTGCGCTCGATGATGCTGCTTGATGCCAATGCAAAAGTCTTTTCATCGGCCATCGGTGGGGATGGAGATACGATGTTGATCTGTGAGAGCTGGGACGCGAAGGAAGACCGCGAGTACAGATGCAGCATAGCTCAGACCGCAGTTGATCCACGAGGGAGCCAGAAGATTTACTTCCTCCACCATCACAAGCCCAACAGCATGGTCATGGCCATTCGCCTGGAGACTTATTTGGGGAAGCTGAAATAGGCGTTCCTCTCTTTTTTGTGCGAGTAAGTGCGTAATGCGTATTAGGTGCAATCATGAGGAAATAGGATGGATACCATCGCAGACGATCTCCTGGAGGGGATGAAGTCGATCAGCCGGTTCACCGGCATTGATGAGAGGCGCGCCTTTTACCTCGCCGAGAAAGGCGAGCTTTACGGCGTGTTCAAACAAGGTGGCCGCTGGGTTGGGCTGAAGAGCAAGATCCGTGAAGGCTATCACAAGCGTGCAACTGGCGAGGTCGCCTGATGCGCCTGCTCGAAATGGAAAACCCCGCTCTGGCAAGCGGGGCTCCGGAAGTCTCTCTCGCGGCTAGCAAGATCGACCCGGACAATGCCACAAGCCGGCTTCGGCTGCAATTCCTCGCTCAGGTTTTCGACCTGCCGGCATCAACCGCTGCAGTGGTCGCTGATCTCGCTTTCGGGGAGGCGCTGCGATGAACCCCGAAGCCCACAGACAAATGGTCCTCGATAACGTTGATTTTGCCATTGAGCATTCGCCGCTGGCGGAACAACACAAGATGCTTTCGACGCTGGCCGCCGCACTGATCAAGCTGCAGGCCAACATCGAGCGCACCGAAAGCGCGCCAAAGCTCGGACTGCTCGCCTTCATCGGCAAGTCTCCGGAAGAGATTGAAGAGATCAAGCGGGCACTCGCTCGCCACCAAGGTCCCGACGATCCGGAGGCCGCATGACTCGCGAATGTCTCCCCAACCGCCGACCAAACGAAACCCAGGAATTCGATCGGGACGGAATCCTTGTCAAGGTAACGGTGGGCTACAAGCCTGACGGCCAAATCGGCGAGATATTCCTGAACGCCGATCGCTCGGACAGCATGCTGGACGTGCTGATGTCGGATGCCGCCATCATCGCCAGCATTGCGCTTCAATACGGGGTATCAGTGCGGCAGCTCGCACACGCCATCAAGCGTGACAGGTTCGGCATTGCCTCATCGCCGATCGGTGCCGCCCTTGACCGCATCTCCAGCCCGGAGGTGCTTTGATGGGTGGTCGAGCGTCAAGAGACAAGGGCAATCGTGCCGAACGTGCGATTGTCAAATTTCTTCAGGAGCGCGGCTTTGCTGCCGAGCGGGTGCCGCTGAGCGGTGCTGCCGGCGGCTCTTACCTCGGCGACGTGACCATTCCGGTTTTGAATATTGATCGCGTCGCCGAGGTGAAGTGCCGAGCCAATGGATTTAGGGAGCTTTATCGCTGGCTCGAGGCGAGGGACCTCTTGATTGTCCGCGCCGATCGCAAAGAGCCGTTGGTTGTCCTGCCTCTCAAGCTGGCCGCTGAAATTGCGGCAAAGGCAGGCAAGCCATGACGCGCGTCGATCGCGAATTGAGAGAAATGCGCCGCGCGGTAGCCCTGGGCAAGGTGAATGCCTTCCATGATCAGGCCGAGATCCTTGCCGAAATCGTGCAGCGCGGCGTGGTGGATCACGGCATTGCGGTGGACGCGCTCTGGGATACCGCTCTGGCAAACAATCTGATCGACGCGCATGGCGTCGATTTCGTGCAGTTCCTCATGTCCGACGCGTTCGGGCAGCCCCAGCCCCTTCCAACCTGGCTCTTGAGGGCTGCATGAACCAGGCGGAGATGGATGAGGAGGCCCTGCGGCAGGAGCGTGAAGCCTATCCGCGGAGCATGCCCAACGACGTGGTTACCGAGGACTCGGCCGCCCGGCAGTTCGTTGAACGCTTTGGCGAGAACCTGAGGTTCTGTCACTCAACCGGCGCATGGTTTCGGTGGAACAGCCGTGCATGGGCGAAAGAGCAAACCGGCATCGCGTTTCACTGGGCGCGTGAGCTCGCACGCGGCATAGCTGAAGACCAGCCTGCAACCAAACGAGTAAAAATCAACTCCGTGGGCTTTGCCTCCGGCGTTGAGAAGTTCGCCAAGAATGATCCCGACATCGCTGTTACCGTCAGCTATTGGGACGCGGATCCGATGCGGCTTGGCACGCCGGGCGGAACGATAGATCTGCGGCAGGGCAAGCTTCTACTCCCTCGCCGGAATGACGGGATTACCAAGCTGACCAGCGTCGCACCGGCGCCGTCCGGTTGCCCGCAGTGGCTAAAGTTTCTTGACGAGACTACGGGAAGCGATGCCGAGCTAATCCGATTCCTGCAGCAATGGTGCGGCTATTCCCTGACCGGGCTGACGACCGAGCACGCGCTGGTTTTTGTGTACGGGCCCGGTGGCAATGGAAAGTCAGTTTTCCTCAATATCGTTGCCGCGATCCTGAAGGACTACGCCACGACATCGGCAATGGACACGTTCACGGCGTCGTCATCGGACAAGCACCCGACCGATCTCGCAATGCTTCGGGGGGCCAGACTGGTGACAGCCTCCGAGACCGAGGAAGGCCGGCCATGGGCGGAAAGCCGGATCAAGCAGATGACGGGCGGCGACCGGATCAGCGCTCGCTTTATGAGGCAGGACTTTTTCGAGTTCGTTCCGCAGTTCAAGTTGACCATCGTCGGCAATCACAAGCCGGTGTTGCGGAACGTCGACGAAGCTGCCCGGCGCCGGTTCCTGATCGTGCCGTTCGAGCGCAAGCCAGATAAGCCGGATCGTGAGTTGGAGCGTAAGCTGCTCATGGAAGCCGGTGCCATCCTGCAATGGATGGTTGATGGTTGCCTCGACTGGCAGGCCAACGGTCTCCTGAAACCCGCCAGCGTGCTTGCCGCAACGGAAGAATATTTCAGCGATCAGGATGTATTCGCGCACTGGCTCGCGGAGGAGTGCGTTTGCGATCCCGGCAACGTCGATCGATCCGAAACCAGCGGCAAGCTCTTTAAGTCGTGGCGAGAGTTTGCCCAGAGCGCCGGCATTGGCCCCGGTACTCAGCAATCGTTCAAAGACCAAATGTTGCGGCACAAGTTCAAGTTCTACCGAACGGCTAAGGCTCGCGAGTTCCTGGGCATCAGCCTTTTGCCAAAAGCCAGTTTCAATGGTGGCGATTAACAGGATGGGCATGGAGCCAATGACAAGCGTGACAAGCTTGACGGGGGTCTACATATCGACTTCTCACGCGCGCGCGGGTGGGACGATTAAGGGAAATAGCCGTCAAGGTCGTCATGGTCGTCACAGGTGGCACTTGACCGGTTGGGAGTGCAGCCAGTGATGAAACAGAACCCGAAGAGTGGCCTGAAGCCGTGGAAGCCAGGGCAGAGCGGCAATCCAGCCGGGAGACCTCAGGGCGCCCGTAGTAAGTTTGCTGATGCTGCGTGTGCGGATGCACTGAAGCATTGGACGAGCGGCGGCAGTGACGTGCTGGAGCGCGTCAAGAAGGAAGACCCGAGTACTTATCTGCGCGTGATGTTCTCGATTATCCCGAAGGACATCGCGGTTTCGATCGAGCAGCGAAATGGTCCGCTGGATAGCCAGGAGATGCGCAGCATGCGGCGCGTGGTCGATGTGATCCACGCTGCCGGCGCAACAGGGATCGATGCGGAAACGGTGTTCGCCTGGATCGAAGACGATCTTCGCGCAAGGTTGGCGAAGACAATCGAGGTCGAAACAATCGCCTGACGGATGCGAAATCCGCTCGGCATTCAATAAAATCAATAGCTTGAATCGTTCGTGTTCCGTCCGTGTTGCTGCACATGCGGAAAACAGCGGAATTTCGAGTAATTACTGTCAATGCATTTAGCGAGCGAATGACTCACAGTCGCAGGCATCTGATTGCGAAAGGATGCCTCGATGCTCTCCGATGCCGATCTGAACGACCTGGTGCTGATGCTGCAGACGCATTCACCGCTGGTGCGGCTGAACCACTCCGAAGCCGTGGCCGTGCTCGAGCTGATGCAGCAGCGCGGCTGGACGATCAACAAGCCGATGCCGGCTGTTGAGGCTGGCAGGGCGTCATGACGGCGTTGGCGATCGAGACTGTTGGGCGCCAAGGCGCGTCCCAGAACGTCGCGGTGACGACGACCAGCGCGGCATCGACCGTGCTTGGCTCACAGACCCGGGTGGTGCTGCTGGTCGCTACTGCGGCCTGCAACATCCGAATTGGTGATGCCACTCCTACCGCAGTGGCTGGTGACACGCTGCTGCCCGCAAACTTCCCGCTCGCCCTCATCTGCTCGCCTGGCCAGAAGGTCGCCGCGATCACGGCGAGCACGGCGACGCTGAGCGTAACGGAGATCTATTGATGGCCAACATCACCTTCCGCTACGGCAGGGAAGACCTGCTGAAGGCCTTGGCCGATCGCCGCGGCGTCAACCTGAGCACGCTGATGCGCTCGCTGGCGGACGCTGCCTTGGCCTCTGAGGGCTTTGCGGTGGCTGACACTCAGTATGCGCTGGTGGCCGATGGTGCTGTCGTCATCCACAACGAGGTGCCGATCTTGTCTTACCGGCCATTTCCGGATGACCGCGGGGAATGGTTTCCCGTAGAAAACGAAGACACCGAGCCGTTCAACGCTGCGCAGCACTGGCGTCTGAAACCGTTGCCCCTGCGCGTGGATGGGGAGCGCGTCATCAGGACCTATCCGGTAGTTCCGAAGTCGATGGAGCACGCATGACCGGCGTCGCATTTTGGTCTCAGACGGCGGCCGCGAACGCCAGCCAGGACAGCACGGTCAATTGGGCTGAAGGGCAGGCTCCATCCTCTATCAATGACAGTGCTCGAGCCATGATGGCCAGCACCGCGAAGTGGCGTGATGACATTGCGGGCGCGATCGTCACAGCTGGAACGAGCACGGCCTACACTGTCACGTCCAATCAGCAGTTTGACAATTTCACTCGGCTTGCCGGCCAGCTTATCGCCTTCACACCACATACGACACAGACCGGGACTTGCACCTTGAATGTCGATGGGTTGGGCGCGAAGCCCTTGCGATCGGCGCCGAGTGTGGAGGTGCCTGGTGGCACCTTGAGCCAAGGGACGCCTTACCTCGCACTCTACAACAACACGGACGGTGCATTCTATCTGCATGGATTTTTTGGCAGTCCGTACAGCATCCCGCTTGCCGGTTGCATTGAGTATTGGGGAACCACGGCGCCAAATAGTTCGTTTGTTTTCCCGGTAGGGCAAGCGATCTCGCGCACTACGTATGCGACGCTTTTTTCACTCGTTAACACGACATATGGCGGTGGTGACGGATCGACCACATTCAATCTGCCGGACAAGCGCGGGCGTGTTGCGGCGGGTGTCGATAACATGGGTGGTGTGACAGCCGGTCGCTTGAGTTCTACCTATTTCGGAAGTCCTCAACTCGGCCTCGCTGGCGGCTCTGACAATCATCTTTTGACGAGCAACGAAATGCCGCTGCATCGGCACAGCGTTTTCATTTCCGATCCTGGGCACACCCATACCAGTAACGCGCCGGCCAACACCGTCAACTTTTTTCAGAGTGGGGGTGGTAACGCGGTGAACGGGGGCACCGGAGCGACCATCAATAGTGCGACGACCGGCATTTCGATCACGAGCGGTGACAGCGTTGCAAACGCAACGCTCCAGGCTGGTGGCAGCCTCCCGCACGCGATCGTGCAACCGACGATTTGCTGCAACTACATCTTGAGGATCATCTGATGTCGGACAGTGAACAGGCGCGCGACGCGGCAGGCCAGTTTATTTCTCCGGAAAAGACGCTCGGGGTTCATAGCCTCGAGATCGATCAGGGCTTTATCCCGCGGCCTGACGCGGTGCAGGCCGATGGCAATCCTGACGAAGATCGCCCATGGGAGCATTCCTCGGACGAAGAATCGTTGCGCGCCTTGGCGCAGAAGACGTGGGGTGACCCGAAGCCGGACATCCTGAACATCGTGCTGCTCGACGCCGAGGGAAACCGTGCGCCCGAAAACCTGGCGCAGACCGTCGAGCAAGCCGCATCTGATCTGAGAGCTGTTGAAACCGAGATAGCGGAGGCCAACGAGGCTGCCGAGCTGGCGAAGATCGCCGCGGAAGTCGATCGCGCACGCTCCGAGCGGATCAACGGCAATCCTGACATTGCAACCTATTACGGTCTGGACCTTGGCGAGGTGCAGGCGAACGCTGAGAAGGCGAAAGCCGAAGCCAAGCCCACCGACGCCAAAGCGGCCGATGCAGAAGCGAAGCCGGTTGAAGCCGATGGAAAGCCAGAGGCCGGCGACACCGAGCCGTCTGTTGACGGACTGGATCCTGAGGTCGCGAAAGCTCTGAAGCATCCGCAGGTCCGGCAGGCGATCGAGGCCGAGATTGGCAGGGCCGATGCCACGCGGCAGGAGCTCTCCACCGCGATTGAAACCGCCAATCGCTATGCGCAGCAAAGTCTGGTCGATCACTTCCCCGAGTTGGCGCAGATCCCGTTGGAGAACTGGGACGCCGCCCTTCAGATCCTGCACCAGCACGATCCGCAACGTGTGCAGCGAGCGATGAGCATTGCGGAGCGTGTCAACACGTTGAGCATCGCGCAGACGCAATGGCAGCAGCATCAGGCTGTTCAGGCGGAGCAGCAGTTTCAGGCAAATGTCGGAGCCGAAGATGCTCGGCTCGAGCAGGTGCTTGGCAAGGCCGGGGCGGCCGAGGCGAACAAGGCGCTGGTGTCGTTTCTCGATGATCACGGCATTGGCCGCAATCAAGCGTACAACTTCGTCCGGCAGCACCCTGTGCTTTCGACGGCGGAAGGGCGCGAGATCATATTGAAAGCGGCGAAGTATGACGCACTGAAGAAGGCGGGATTGCCGAGGCCGGAAAGCAAGCCGGTTCCGAAGGTGCAAAAGCCCGGCGTCGCCGCTCCAAATGGGGCACGCGCGGCGGAATCAATTCAGGCGCTGACTGCCAGGCTTTCGTCATCCGGCTCTCCGGAAGATGCATATGAGCTTTATCTGGCACAGAACAAAGCGCGAGGACGGTGATGAACGACAACCGCAATTTCATTGACGACATCCGGGACATGTCTCGCAATCGGGGGCAGGAGAAAACGACTGCCGAGATGCTGGATGACTTCAAGATGTTTGGGCCCGAGAAACGGGCCGACATGCTGGATCAGGTCGACAGCGAGTTTCGGCAGATGAGTGTTGAAAGTGACGAGACGTCCCTTCGGAAGTACGCCGAGTTCACGTCGTTTCATACCGATATGCAGGATCTGCACCACAAGCTGCGGAAAGCTGGTCGATGACAATCCCGGTCCTGGAAGCGCTGATAAATGCGCGGGTCGCGGATATCGTCGATCCGCCGCGTTCATGGCGCAAGGACATGAAGGCCGCGTTTCTGCGACTGCCGCGTGACTTGCAGCTCTACTTTGCGTTCCACGAGAAGCAGCGCGAGCAGGCGATCCACAAGGCTCTCAGAGAGGCCGCCAAAGCTCGCAAGAAACTGAAGGAGATTGAAGCCAATGGCGATCGGGAAAGCGCGGTCCCTTGCAGAGCGGATCATTCAGATTCGGAAGGAATGCGACGAGATCATTGATCGGCACGTCGCAGAGATGAGAGTAGGGCGAGAGGGTGTCCCTGCCGGCGTCATCCGCATGGAAATCGAGAGGAACGCCATAGGCTGTCCCTGCGCGCAGGCGATGCATGTCATGGGCAAGCTCGATGAGCTGCGGGCGGCTCAATGAACGCACTGGAGCAGATCACCGCGACGCTCGATCACTTCGAGCGGCTTGATGAAGATCTCGAGTATTTCGCGGAAACGCATCTGAAGATCAGGCCGAAGGCGGGCGGTCTCGTGCCGTTCAAATTCAACCCGGTTCAGCAAAAGCTGCATGCGATCATCGAAGAGCAGCGCGCGACGACCGGCATGGTCCGGATTGTCGTCCTGAAGGCCCGGCAGGAAGGCGTCAGCACCTATGTTGCGGGCCGCTACTATCACAAGACGATCCGCAATCCCGGTTTCCTGACTGCGATCGTGGCGCATGAGAAACCGGCGTCGCGCAACTTGTTCGGTCTGGTAAAACGGTTCCACGATCACATGCCGGACGACATGCGGCCGGCGACGGGGGCCTCTAACGCCGAAGAGCTGAAGTTCGCAAACATCGATTCCGGCTACCTGGTTTCGGTCGCGACGGAGGACGGCGCCGGCCGATCGTCAACCGCGCAGGCGCTGCATGCGTCGGAAGCTGCATTCTGGGTGAACCTGAAGGAGCAGCTGGCCGCGCTGATGGAAACCGTGCCCGATCTGCCGGACACGGAAATCATCGTGGAGACCACGGGCAATCAGTTTGGTGATGAATTCCATCAGTTCTGGTGCAAGGCGCTGGCCGGCGAGAACAGCTTCAAGGCGGTCTTTCTGCCGTGGTCGGAGGATCCGACCTATCGCAGGGCCGTGCCCGACGATTTCGAGATGACCGGCGAAGAGAAGAAGCTTGCCGAGCTGCACGGCCTCGATGCCGGGCAAATCTACTGGCGCCGCTGCAAGATCGCCGACAAGGGCGATATCAACTATTTCAAGCGCGAGTATCCGCTGACGCCGGATGAGGCATTCCTTGCGTCGGAGTTTGACAGCTTCATCCCGCACGAGCTGGTGCTGCGAGCTCGCAAGTCAGGGACCACGGAGGGAATAGGGCCGCTGATCCTGGGCGTCGATCCTGCGCGCTTCGGGGCGGACAGCACGGCCATCGCCTGGCGCCGCGGCAGCTGCATCGAGAAGATCGAGAAGCGGCACGGCCTGGACACCATGCAGGTCGCGGGCTGGGTTGCCAGCATCATGCGGGAGGACAAGCCGGCCAAGGTCAACATCGACGTGGGCGGGCTCGGCGCCGGCATCTATGACCGGCTGGTGGAGCAGGGCTATGGCGGCAGCTTTGGCTCAGGCATCCTGAACAGCGTCAACTTCGGATCGAAGCCGATCGAGCCGCCGCCATTGGACGACAGCGGCAAGGCATCCGGTGGTCCGGCAAACCGGCGGGCTGAAATGTGGTCGAACCTCAAGAAGTCACTGTCAGGCTCTCACTTCTCGCTGCCGGACAGCGACAGCCTGCAGGCCGATCTGACCGGACCCGGCTACAAGTACACCAGCGACGGCCGGCTGATGCTCGAGAGCAAGGACGACATGAAGAAGCGGGGCATGCCGAGCCCGGACGAGGGCGATGCTGTGGCGCTGTGCTTCTCTGAGCCGAACGGGTCGCCGTATGTGCGGTTGTCCGGGTTCAACCGGGTGATTGAGTATCCGGATATGGGGTACGCTTAGGATGAGAGTTATCGGAGAATGGTTTAATCTTGACTTGGTTCTGGATCGTCGTCGTTCAAACCGCCTTCGATCACAACCGGCTCCCAAGGCTTCGTCGCAGGTTGCGCAAGCAGATTTGCCACAAGGCGAGCAATCTGAAGATCCAGACGGGTGTCGTTCTTCAGATGATCAGGGGCTTGCCTCTCTGCCTCATCAGCACTTTTCCGAAGGTGCTCTGCGAAGTCGCTGCGCGACATGACATTCGCGGCCTCGAGTTTTTCGACCAGCATTGCGATTATTAAGCTGAAGGCACTTATCGTGTTGCTCAGCGGCGTTCGTTCGGTCATTTGTGCTCCCCCAAAGTTCTTAGCCGCCTATCAGATTCCACGTCAGGGCGAACGCTGCAATTAGCAACATGCAGATGATCGGCGCCGGCCGATGCGGTTCACTCCAGTACCTCGTACTCGAATGCCACCCCTTCCGGATCGTTCTCCTGCAACCACGTCTCGGCTGCGTCTTCACTGGCAAAGACTTTCAGGTGGTCTTTGTCGCCAACGAGCTTGCTTGTATTGACGTAGATCCAGACTGTTTTCATCGCATCAGCTTGAACAGTTCGAGGACATCGGCAAGCCGCAGCTTAGCGCCCTTCGGCATGTGCTGGAGGAGCAGGTGCCTGGTATCTGCGGCGATCTCGTCGCGCTTGAGTGGGCTGTCCTCGGCATGGAACAGCCGCATCTTCTCGGCGAACCGCCGGGCTACCTCTGGCGGGATTTCGAGCGGCTTTCGGGTGATCGGCATACCCGGGAGAATAAGCACTCGACGGGAATATGCGAATCAGCCCGAGACACCCTTCGCGAAGTTGACGACCTCGCCCCAATCGAGCCGGGTATCGACCCAGCCGACCTTGCCGCAGGCGGTACACTTCAGGTGCGCCGATATGTCATACCAATCCCAGTCGGGAAGGTCGGCGAGGTTCAGCCGGCCGTTGTGGTGGTCGCACCCGACGCAGAAGACCAGCACGGTCTTGAAGCCGGCGTTGCGGTCGACCGGACCGGACCAGTAGCGGAGGAAGTGAGCGGGCTTGCGGCGCCAGGGCATGCCCGATTGATTCCGCGGCTGCGAAGCGGATGCAAATTATCAATCCCTTGAGGCCATGAACCGCGGCGAGCTACTGCGCGTCGTGGGTGTGGATGGCTCAGCGCAGCAATCCGAGCGACGTCACCCGGGTGGCGGCTTATTCTGAAACTGGATGTTGCACTTCTTGGCAATCGAGGCTTGTTCGATCGCGACCATCTGGCCCTTCATTTGACCGAGCTCGGAGGCGGTCTGCTTGTCCCCACCAACCAGGAACGCCGCCGGCCAAAAGACGATGACTGCGGCCGTCGTCGCGATCGTGTCCTTTGTGCGCTGGCTGTCCTGAGCACCCGAGAGGGCCGCGGCACGCGCAGACACGCCCTGCGCCTCGAGCGCGAGCTGCTGGCACGTGTAGGACTGATAGATGACGGGCGAAACGTAGTTCGGCGTGATGTCCGCCGCCGACGACGCACAACCGCCCAGTGCGGCGGCGAGCGCCACGATTCCCAAATTTCTCATAAAAAGGCCTCCCCAGCCGTCCGCTACTAAGCGCAACCACTGGTGGAGGGCAATCCCGTAGGTTCCCGGATAGCCGAAAGTATCGTGCGCGAGTCGGGAGAAGCAGGGCCGTTGACCTAACGGCCCAGAATATTTCGTCGCTCTGCCGCTTCATGGTCGCGACTCAGGAGCCGCATCTGCCTGCGCAATTCCGCGCGCGCGGAGATCCCTGAAATGGCGATAGCTATGAAGTTATTGTCGGATGACACTGCGGCTCGAATTATCCAAGCCTTGCGAACTGGCAGGACGCTCAACGCGATTTGTAGCGGGAGGATAGGTAAGCAACGCATCCGCGGTGAATGGATAACTGATCGACAATCATTTCATCGCTACTGCGATGCCAAGCCAGAGTTTGCCCAGGTCGCTCTCCCGCTTTTGGCAGCTAATATGGAGGCCTCAAACGAGCGAAAGGGGAGAGATCGACAAAGTCAGACGCATTGCAAGAGGGGGCACTCGCTTGCTGACGCCTACGTGTATGTGAGCAGAGGTTGGGTGGTTCGTAACTGCCGGACTTGTCATCACATGAGGAACCACGAGGCCAGGCCGTTACAGGCGAACGAACTGCAGGTCGTTAAATCGATGCTGCTAGCGAAAAAGTCGATCTCCGAAATCACTGGAAAGCGGTTGCGCGGCAAGAAGCGCCGCCTGTATGTGAGTAGCAATAAGCTCTATAGCGCTCGAAAAGCAGACCCTGCCTTTGATTCCTTCGTAAAGGAACACATCGCAGACAGCATAAGCCGCGCACTCAAGCTACGGTGGTCTCTCTATCGGTCACATCAGGCAACGACAAAGCGCCGCGAGCAAGCAAACGACTACTACGCAATACGCGCCATGATCCCAGGCCACGTCACGGACGTGGACGAGATCGTCAGCCGCATTTTCGAGGACATGCTGTCAGGCACGCTAGATCGCGCCGACGTCCCAAAACGGGTTCGGCTCTACGTTCAGGAACGGGAGAGGCTCTTTCCGACCAAATTCCGGAAATTCGGGGATAGCTTGCTGGTGTCGCTCGACGAGCAGGTCTTCGATGATGGAGGTGCCACACGCGGGGACATGGTCAGCCGGGGCCTGTGGGACTGATGCGCCGAGGGCGCCCCGGGAGGGGATGGATTTTTTACCAAATCAGTGAGACGGTGAAGGCGGAGCCTAGAAACTCCCGCCGAAGGCCTTGCCGGGCCTGAAGCACCAGGGCGATGGCGGGGCGATCCTTGCCGGGATCAAACATGCCATCGATTAGGACGCGCTGGTTAGCCGCCAGCGTGAACGGCACCACTATGCCGGGAAGGCGGCGGCTATACAAGACCCGAAAGGGGAAAGCCGTCGCGCGCCGTCTCTGGCGGCGTTTCTAGCTTCCCGGCGCCAGCGCTGCTCGCTGGCAACTGGCCCTAGAAAGCCAGCAATCCAGAGCAAGCAACATGCAAACCACCGTAGAACGACCAGCGGAGTCCGCTGGTGCGATTACCTCCGGCCTCGCACTCCAACAGCGGGAGCGGGAAACGACTCTCCAGGCCCTCGCCAGACTCAGGAAAGAGGCATCCGCCGAGATCGAGCGGCTGATCGCCTTCCTCGATGCCAGCGACGAATACGTGATGACCGAGCGCGAGTTCGACGACTGCGAGCGCGAGGACTGCTTCGAGGACGACGAGCCCGATCTTGGAAGCCTCGACTGCCACCACAGCCAAGAGCGATGGGCAGCCGGCGGCAGCGACGATCTCGAAGAGGACAACGACAGCGGGATAGGCGACTGGGATGGCCTGCTGGAGCAGGTCGGCACGCAGGACTGGCAGGAAGGGGCGATGGGCTAATGCGCCTGATCCGAGCTTTGCTTATGCGCTGCAGGCTCAAGTTCGAGCGGTGGCGATTGTCCGGGCGGTAGGCTAGCGCTGCAAGCTTGTTCGGGCTCGTGCCCTGGCGATGAGAGTTCTGGTCGTGCAAATCTTGCGGCCCACCGCTGCGCGATCTTTCGTTCAACGTCCAGAGGGACAGTACTCATGGCTCGATCTCGATCTTGGATCCGCCCCGATGCTGCGCCTCAACGTACAACTTGTGCAAAAGCTCCTATTGATCCGCCTCAAGTCCCAACAAAAGACGCCGCCGGTCTCATAAATACATGCCCGGCGGCGTTTCTTCCTAAACCGGGGCCCTGAAATCCCCAGCGTCGAGTCAACGGCGGCCCCGTAGCATCGGTGCTCAACCGGGGAGCACTTCTTGTTACGCGCTGTGATGTCGCGGGAGTGCAGGAACAAGTGGCAATGGCGGGAGTCGTCATGTGCTCCCGTAATCTGGTGCCCCCCCGAGCGGGAGTTCAGTGGCGGCCCTGGCGCTCCCCGCGCTGGGGTCGTTTCGCTGCTGTGCCACAGGCCTATGACCGGCGGCGTCGAAGCGCGTCGAGCGTCCGCGGCATCTCGTTGATGATCTGGGTGAGCGCCCACGCAAGTCCGGCGCCGATCATTGCCGCCAGGTAGCCGTTCGGTGTCCATCGCCAATGGATGTTCGAGGCGATCACCGCGAACATCACGAGCGACTGGAACAGGTGCCACATAGCGGCATCCTAGCCCGGATCACCGAAGCTGTTGACCTTGGCGATCAGCGCGACCGCAGCGAGCAGAATCAGCAGCACCAGCGCAACCGCGGCTCCGATTATGATCAGCATCGTCATCTGCCCACCTCCGTGAACAGACTGCGAATCCGTGTGTTGCGTCCGTGTTGCGCGGAGCCGTTGGTAATGGCTCGTAAGACATTGAAATTTCTGTCAGCTGCTTGCAGCGCCACGCAACACGGAGCGGCTTCAAGAACGAAGCCACAACGCGCCCAAGGGTTTGATTTGCTGGGAGAAAATTTGGCGATCCCGGCAGGATTCGAACCTGCAACCCGCGGAGTAGAAATCCGCTACTCTGTCCAGTTGAGCTACGGGACCGTGCCGGCCTTGTAGCACCGCCATTATGAAAAATCCGCCTTTCCGCCAAGTCCGTCCGAACCGATTTTTGTGGTCAGACGACAAAGGCGAGCAGGGGTCCCGCCCTGTGTTGGCCAGACCAGCCCGCCGAGCCGGCATTGCGCTGCCGCCGGGGCTGGTCGAAGGAATGTCGGCAATGCAATCTGCGACGTTTTTGTCCGTTCATGTCAGCGCCTTCACTCCGTCACCTTTTCGCGCATTTTTTAGCCCCAACGCGGCGGTCGACCGCGGGGCGTTCAGGAGCTCCATCATGATCGGATTGGTTCGTGCGGCCGCACTTTGCGCCACGCTGGCACTCGGCCTGGTGAGCGCCCAGGCTGCGGACAAGGCCTTCAAGCGCGACGATCTCGCCGATTCCGCGATCAAGCTGGAGGCCCAGATCAAGAGCGAGGCGGGCGCGGTCAACAAGTCGGCCGCGACCCTGCGCACCGACGCGGATGCCGCCTTCAAGCGCAACGATTTCCGCGGCGGACTCACGATCCTCGGCCAGATCGCGGCGACCGCGCCCGAGGATGGCGCCAACTGGCTGCGGCTCGCCAAAACCGTGTTCCAGATCCGTTCGGCCAGCTCAAGCGAACAGACTTTCCTGATGGAGCGCGCCTCGACCGCCGCCTATATCGCCTATCAGCGTGCCGGCAATGCGGGCGAGGAGGCCGACGCGCTGGCGGTGCTCGGCAAGGCGCTTGCCGAGCGCAAGCTGTGGCGCCCGGCGCTGGATGCATTGCGGATGTCGCTCGACATGCGCGAGGTGGCCGATGTCCGCGGCCAGTATGAGAAAATGCGCGACGAGCACGGCTTCCGGCTGCTCGATTATACCGTCGATTCCGACGCGGCCTCGCCGCGGGCCTGCTTTCAGTTCTCCGAGGAATTGGCCAAGCGCGTTGACTTCGCGCCGTACCTGGCGCTCGCCGGCACCGACAAGCCGGCATTGTCGGCGGAAGGCCAGCAGCTCTGCGTCGACGGGCTGAAGCACGGCGAGCGCTACAACATCAATCTGCGCGCCGGCCTGCCGTCGACGGTCAAGGAGACCCTGCCGAAATCGGCCGAATTCAACATCTATGTTCGCGACCGCAAGCCGTTCGTGCGGTTCACCGGTCGCGCGTATGTGCTGCCGCGGACCGGACAGCGCGGTATCCCGGTGGTGAGCGTCAACACGCCGGCGGTTAAGGTCGACGTCTTCCGGATCGGTGACCGCAACCTGATCAACACGGTGATCGACAGCGACTTCCAGAGCACGCTGAGCCGCTACCAGCTTTCCGATCTCGGCGACCAGCGCGGCGTCAAGGTGTGGTCGGGCGAGCTTGCGACGGCCACCACGCTGAACCAGGACGTCGTCACCGCATTTCCCGTCGACCAGGCGCTGGGTGACCTGCAGCCGGGGGTCTATGTCATGACCGCTGCGGCCAAGGGACCTGGCAGCGACGACGACGGCACGCTGGCGACGCAATGGTTCATCGTCTCGGACATGGGCTTGTCGGCGTTCTCCGGCAATGACGGTATCCACGTCTTCGTCAATTCGCTGGCTTCGACCGAGCCGGTCGCCAACGCGGAAGTGAAGCTGGTCGCCCGCAACAACGAGATCCTGGCGACCCGCAAGACGGATGCGGCCGGTCATGTGCTGTTCGAGCAGGGGCTGGCGCGCGGCGAGGGCGGGCTGTCGCCGGCGCTGCTGACGGTGACGGGCGAGAAAGCCGACTACGCCTTCCTAAGCCTCAAGGCCAATGCCTTCGACCTGACCGACCGCGGCGTCACCGGCCGGGCGATCCCGGCCGGTGCGGACGCCTTCGTCTATGCCGAGCGCGGCGTCTACCGCTCCAACGAGACCGTCTATTTGACCGCGCTGCTGCGCGACGGGCAGGGCAATGCCCTGACCGGGACGCCGCTGACCATGGTGATCGAGCGCCCCGACGGCGTCGAATTCCGCCGTGCCGTGCTGCCCGACCAGGGTGCCGGCGGCCGGATGCTGGCGGTGGCGCTGAACTCGGCGGTGCCGACCGGCACCTGGCGCGCCCGCGTCTTTACCGATCCCAAGGGCTCGTCGGTCGGCGAAACCACCTTCATGGTCGAGGATTACAACCCCGAGCGGGTCGAATTCGATCTGACCAGCAAGGAGAAGGTGATTAAAGCTGAAGTTCCAGTGGAACTTCAGGTCTCCGGCCACTTCCTCTACGGCGCGCCGGCCTCGGGCCTGCAGCTCGAGGGCGACATGCTGGTGGCGCCAGCGGCGAACGGCCGGCCCGGCTATGCCGGCTACCAGTTCGGTGTCGACGATGAGCAGACCGCGAGCAACGAGCGGACCCCGATCGAGGATCTGCCGGAGGCCGATGCCAATGGTGCCGCCAGTTTCCCGGTCAAGCTCGACAAGGTACCGGCCTCGACCCGGCCGCAGGAGGCCCAGATCTTCATCCGCATGGCGGAGACCGGCGGCCGCTCGGTCGAGCGCAAGATCGTGCTGCCGGTGGCCCCTGGCGCCTCGCTGATCGGCGTCAAGCCGCTGTTCGGCGACAAGAGCGTGGCCGAGGGTGACAAGGCCGAGTTTGACGTTGTGTTCGTCGCGCCCGACGGCAAGCAGCTTCAGCGCGACGGGCTGCGCTACGAACTCCTGAAGCTGGAGTCGCGTTACCAGTGGTACCGGCAGAATTCGTCGTGGAACTATGAGCCGGTCAAGTCGACCCGCCGCGTTGCCGATGGCGACGCCAACCTCGCGGCCGACAAGCCGATGCGCCTGACCTTCCAGCCGCAGCCCGGCCGGTACCGGCTCGACGTCAAATCGACCGACGCCGACGGCCCGGTAACCTCGGTGCAGTTCGATGTCGGCTGGTATTCCGACGGCAGTGCCGACACGCCCGACCTGCTGGAGACATCGATCGACAAGCCGGAATATGCCTCCGGCGACACCATGACGGTGTCGGTCAACGCACGCACCTCAGGCAAGCTCACGTTCTATGTGCTCGGCGACCGCCTGCTGACGACGCAAAGCGTCGACGTCAAGGAGGGCACCCAGCAGGTCAAGCTCCCGGTCGGCAGCGATTGGGGCACCGGTGCCTATGTAATGACGACGCTGCGCCGTCCGCTCGATGCCGCCGCCGGGCGTATGCCGGGCCGTGCGATCGGGCTGAAATGGTTCGGCATCGACAAGAAGACACGCACGCTTGCCGTCGCGCTGTCGCCGCCTGCATTGGTGCGGCCTGGCACGACGCTGAAGATCCCGGTCAAGCTCGGCGGGCTCAATCCGGGCGAGGACGCCAAGGTGGTGCTGGCCGCGGTCGATGTCGGCATTCTCAATCTGACCAATTACAAGCCGCCGGCGCCGGATGAATATTATCTCGGGCAGCGCCGCCTGACCGCCGAGATCCGCGACCTCTATGGCCAGCTGATCGACGGCATGCAGGGCACGCGCGGCCAGATCCGCAGCGGCGGCGACGCCGCCGGCGCCGAGCTGCAGGGCTCACCGCCGACGCAGAAGCCGCTCGCGCTCTATTCCGGCATTGTCACGGTCGGCCCCGACGGCACCGCCGAGGTGAGCTTCGACATCCCCGACTTCGCCGGCACCGCGCGGGTGATGGCGGTGGCGTGGAGCGCCACCAAGCTCGGTCGCGCAACCACCGATGTGATCGTGCGCGACCCCGTGGTGGTGACCGCGACCTTGCCGCGCTTCCTGCTGACCGGTGACAAGGGCACCATCAGCATGGATATCGACAATGTCGAGGGCGCCGCCGGCGACTACGCCATCAGCGTCAAGGCGAGTGGCCCGATCAAGGCTTCGGGCAATTCGACCACGACGGTGAAGCTCGCCGCCAAGCAGCGTTCATCGCTGTCGCTCGGCCTCGAGGCCGGCGGTGCCGGACGCGCCGAGTTCGACGTCAATATTTCGGGGCCGAACGGGCTGGCGCTGGCGCGGCACTATGCGCTGGACGTCAAGCCGGCCACGCAAGTGCTGGCGCGCCGCTCGATCCGCACGCTGGCGAAGGGCGAGAGCCTGACGCTGACCTCCGACATGTTCTCCGATCTCGTGCCGGGCACCGGCAGCGTCTCGATCTCGGCGAGCCTGTCGACCGCGCTCGATGCCGCGAGCATCCTGAAGGCGCTTGATCGCTACCCCTATGGCTGCTCCGAGCAGATCACGAGCCGCGCTTTGCCGCTGCTCTATGTCAACGATCTTGCCGCCGGCGCCCATCTCGCGATGGACACCGCGGTCGACCAGCGCATCCGCGATGCGATCGAGCGGCTGCTGGCTCGACAAGGCTCCAATGGCTCGTTCGGCCTGTGGTCGGCGGGCGGTGACGACGCCTGGCTCGATGCCTATGTCACGGACTTCCTGACCCGGGCCCGTGAAAAGGGCTTTGCGGTGCCGGATGTGCTGTTCAAGAACGCGCTCGACCGCGTCAGGAACTCGGTGGTCAATGCCAACGAGCCGGAGAAGGACGGCGGCCGCGATCTGGCCTACGGCCTCTACGTGCTCGCGCGCAACGGCGCGGCGCCGATTGGCGATCTGCGCTATCTCGCCGATACCAAGCTGAACAATCTGGCGACGCCGATCTCCAAGGCGCAGCTTGCCGCGGCGCTGGCCCTGGTCGGCGACAAGGCGAGGGCCGAGCGGGTCTATGGCGCCGCGCTCGACGCGCTGAACCCGAAACCGGTGATCGAGTTCGGCCGGGTGGATTACGGCTCGGCGCTGCGCGATGCGGCGGCGCTTGTCTCGCTCGCCGGCGAGGGCAATGCGCCGCGCACCACGCTGACGCAGGCCGTGCTGCGGGTCGAAGCGGCGCGGGGGCTGTCGCCCTATACCTCGACGCAGGAGAATGCGTGGATGGTGCTGGCGGCCCGCGCGCTCGCCAAGGAGACAATGGCGCTCGACATCAACGGCCAGCCGGTCAAAACCGCGGTCTATCGCAGCTACAAGGCCGAGGAGATGACGGGCCAGCCGCTCAAGATCACCAACACCGGAGACGCACCGGTGCAGGCGGTGATCTCGGTGTCGGGCTCGCCGGTCACGCCGGAACCCGCGGCCTCCAACGGCTTCAAGATCGAGCGCGGCTATTTCACGCTCGACGGCAAGCCGGCGGATGTCACCAAGGCGAAACAGAATGACCGCTTCGCGGTTGTCCTGAAAGTGACGGAAGCCAAGCCGGAATTCGGGCACATCATGGTGGCCGACTATCTGCCGGCCGGGCTCGAGATCGACAACCCGAACCTGGTGTCGTCAGGCGATTCCGGCACGCTCGAGTGGATCGAGGATGGTGTCGAGCCGAAGAACACCGAGTTCCGCGATGATCGCTTCACCGCGGCGATCGACCGCGGCGCCAACGACAAATCGGTGTTCACCGTCGCCTATGTCGTGCGCGCGGTGTCGCCGGGCAAATACGTACTGCCGCAGGCCTATGTCGAGGACATGTACAATCCTTCGCGCTACGGCCGAAGCGGCACCGGTGCGGTCGAGGTGAAGCCGGCGAGATGAGTGCAACGCTGACGACAGCACCGGTACGCGGATCGCGCTGGCGACGGATCAGGCCAGTGCTGGCGATCTGTGCCGTCGTGGCGCTGGTCGCAGCCGGCGCCTTCGCCGGCTGGGTCGTGTCGCTCGGTCCGCTGCCGCTTGCGCAGGCGCAGCAGGTCTCGACATCAGTCATCGATCGCAACGGCAAGCTGTTGCGTGCCTATGCGATGGCGGATGGACGCTGGCGGCTGCCGGTCGACGGCAAGACATCAGTCGATCCAGGTTATCTGAAGCTGCTGTTCGCTTATGAGGACAAGCGCTTCTACGAGCATCACGGCGTCGATCCACTGGCGCTGTCGCGCGCCGCACTCCAGCTCCTCACCCGCGGTCATATCGTCTCGGGCGGCTCGACCATCACGATGCAGCTGGCGCGGCTGATCGAGCCGCGGCACCAGCGCTCGGTCTACGCCAAGCTGCGCCAGATGGTGCGTGCGGTCGAACTGGAGCGGCAGCTCTCGAAGGAGCAGATCCTCGATCTCTATCTCGCGCTGGCGCCATTCGGCGGCAATCTCGAGGGCGTCCGCGCCGCCTCGATCGCCTATTTCGGCAAAGAGCCGAAGCGGCTCTCGCTCGCCGAGGCCGCGCTGCTGGTCGCCTTGCCGCAATCGCCGGAGCGGCGGCGGCTCGATCGTTTCCCCGAAGCCGCCCATGCCGCACGTGACCGCGTGCTCGATCGCATGGTTGAGGATGGCGTGGTGTCGAAGGACGACGCCGCGCAGGCGAGGGCGACGGCGGTGCCGAAGCTGCGCAAGCAGATCCCGATCCTGGCGCCGCATTCGTCCGATCAGGCGATCGCGACGATGAAGGATACGCCCGTCATCAAGCTGACGCTGGACGCCACGCTGCAACGGAACCTGGAGGCGCTGGCACGCGACCGCGCCACCGCACTGGGCCCTGACGTCTCGGTTGCGATCGTGGTGGTCGACAATGAAACGGGCGACGTGCTCGCGCGGGTCGGCTCGGCGGATTATTTCGACGATCGGCGGGCCGGGCAGGTCGACATGACGCGCGCGGTGCGCTCGCCCGGATCGACGCTGAAGCCGTTCATCTATGGCCTCGCCTTCGAGGACGGCTTTGTCCATCCCGACAGCCTGATCGAGGATCAGCCGATCCGCTTCGGCACCTACGCGCCGGAGAATTTCGACATGACGTTCCAGGGCACGGTGCCGATCCGCAAGGCGCTGCAATTGTCGCTGAACGTGCCGGCGATTGCGCTGCTCGACCGGGTCGGTGCCAGCCGGCTGTCGTCGCGGCTGAAGCAGGCCGGCACCAGTCTCGTGCTGCCGAAAGACGAAGCGCCGGGCCTTGCAATGGGGCTCGGCGGCGTCGGTATCACGCTGCAGGATCTCGCCCAGCTCTATTCCGGCCTGGCGCGGCTCGGTGCGACCAAGCCGTTGCGCGAGATCATGCAGGCAAGTGACGGCCGCGACACGATGCGGCTGATGGATCAGGCCGCGGCCTGGCAGGTCGGCAATGTCCTGCTCGGCACGCCGCCGCCGGAGAACGGCGTGCACAACCGGATCGCGTTCAAGACCGGCACCAGCTACGGCTATCGCGATGCCTGGTCGGTCGGCTTCGACGGCCGCATCACCATCGGGGTCTGGGTCGGCCGTCCGGACGGCGCACCGGTGCCGGGCCTGGTCGGCCGAACGGCCGCGGCGCCGATCCTGTTCGACGCCTTTGCGCGCACCGAAAAGATCCCGGCGGCGTTGCCGAAGCCGCCGCGGGGCGTGCTGGTCGCCTCCAACGCCAAACTGCCGCCACCGCTGCGCCGGTTCCGGCCGCTCGGCGAGCTGGTCCGCAGCGGCAACGACCAGGCGCCGCACATCCAGTTTCCGCTGAACGGCTCGCGCATCGACGTCGATCAATCCGAGGGCGGCCGTAACGCGACGATGCCGGTCAAGGTCGCCGGCGGGGTGCTGCCGCTGACGGTCCTCGTCAATGGTGTCTCAGCCGGGGACATCGACAGCCGGCGCCAACGCCTGATCGAGCCGCCTGGGCCCGGCTTCGCGCGGCTCACCGTGATCGATGCCACGGGGGCAGCGGATACCGTTGTGATCCGCGTGCAATGATCGTGCGGGAAAGCGGAACGGCACCGTTGGAAAGCGGAACAGCACGGTTGTTTGCGGTGCGGTTTCATCGTATGCGAAACCCATGGTGGATAGCCTCCAACCCCGGCGCTTCGGAGCAGGGCAACAGTCTGTAAAACCTGCGCATTCCAGCCGCAGGCTGTTCATGGCGTTCGAGTTCGCAACGGCCAGCCAATGGCGTTCGATCCTGTTCCTGACGCTGACCTGTCTTGTCCTGTTCCTGCCGGGCTTCTTCACCATCCCGCCGATCGACCGCGACGAGGTCCGCTTTGCCCAGGCGACTAAACAGATGGTCGAGAGCGGCGACTTCGTCGACATCCGCTTCCAGGACGACGTCCGCTACAAGAAGCCGGTCGGCATCTACTGGATGCAGGCGGCGGCGCTGAAGACCGTCTCCGCGCTCGGGGTGCCGCGCGCCCAGGTCCGCATCTGGGTCTACCGCTTGCCGTCCCTGATCGGGGCGATCGGCGCGGTGTTACTCACCTATTGGACGGCGCTCGCCTTCGTGACACGACAGGGCGCGGTGCTGGCCGCCTTGATGATGGCAAGCTGCGTGCTGCTCGGGGTCGAGGCGCGATTGGCCAAGACCGACGCGATGCTGCTGCTGACGGTCACCGCCGCGATGGGTGCGATGGCGCGAGTCTACATCTCCTGGCAGCGCGGCGAGGATCCGGCGCATCCATCATGGGGCCCGCCGGCGGTCTTCTGGACGGCGCTCGCGGTCGGCATCCTGCTCAAGGGGCCGCTGATCCTGATGTTCGTCGGCCTCGCGATGGCCGGGGTTGCGATACTCGATCGCTCGGCGGCCTGGTTCTGGCGCATGCGCCCGGTCTGGGGTCTGATGTGGACCCTGGTGCTGGTGCTGCCATGGTTCGTGCTGATCTTCCTGCGCGCGGGTGACGCCTTCTTTGCCGACTCGGTCGGCGGCGACATGCTGAGCAAGCTCGGCGCGCAGGAATCCCACGGCGCGCCGCCCGGGCTCTATCTGCTGCTGTTCTGGATCACGTTCTGGCCCGGCGCACCGCTCGCCGGCATGGCGGCGCCTGCGATCTGGCGCGCGCGCCGTGAGCCCGGCGCCCAGTTCCTGCTGGCCTGGCTGATCCCGTCCTGGATCGTGTTCGAGGCGGTGCTGACCAAGCTACCGCATTACGTGCTGCCGCTCTATCCGGCGATCGCGATCCTGACCGTGGGCGCGCTGGAGCGGCGGGTGCTGTCACGCTCTCCCTGGTTGTTGCGCGCCGCCGCCTGGTGGTTTGCGATCCCCGCGTTCGGCGCGGTGCTGGTGATCGTCGGCGCGATCAAGGCGATCCATCAGCCGCTGTTTCCGGCCTGGCCGCTGTTCGCCGTGGCGATGGTGTTCGGCCTGATCGCGTGGTGGATGTTCGAGGACAGCCGTGCCGAGCGGTCGCTGCTCAATGCGGTGATCGCCGCGGCGTTGATGGCGGGAGCAACCTATGGCGTGGTGCTGCCGCGGCTCACCACGGTGTTTCCGAGCCAGGAGGTCGCGCGCGCCCTGCGCAACGTGACCTGCGTCGGCCCGAAGGCGGCGGCCGCCGGCTTCCATGAACCGAGCCTCGTCTTCATGACCGATACCTCGACGCTGCTCACCGACGGATCGGGTGCCGCGGATTTCCTCGGGCAGGGCTCCTGCCGCTTCGCGCTGATCGAACAGCGCTCGGAGCGCGCCTTCGTGCAGCGCGCCGAGGCCATCGGCCTGCGCTACAACGCGCCGGTGCGGATCGAGGGCTACAACATCTCGCAGGGCAAGGCGGTCTCGATTGCGGTCTTCCGTTCCGAAGGAACGGAGTGACATGCCGGCGCCGCCCGCCATTCCGGACTCCGCCAATTATTTCGGACGATTGCTGACGCTGGTCTGGCTGTCCTTTGCCCAGCTGGTGCGCGCGCCGTCGCATTCGCGCCGGGCCGAGGCGGCGCGACGCTCCGCGCGCCACGCATTGTTGCTCGTCGTCATCGTCGGCGGCGTGATCGTCACGCTGATGTATGTGGTCGATGTCGCAGAGATCAGCCTGATGCCACCACGCGGTACCCCGGGTCTCTGGTGGGTGAAAGTGCTCACCGATTTCGGCAAGGACGAGTATGTGCTGAGCGCGCTCGGCCTGCTGCTGATTGCGGTGGCGTTGGCGGCGCCTGCACTGCGCGGTGTGCCGCGCGCGACGTTGCTCGGCCTCGGAACGCGGCTGCAGTACCTGTTCCTGTCGATCGTGCTGTCGGTCGCGGTCGGTGAACTGATCAAGTGGATCGTCGGCCGCGGGCGGCCTTTTGTCGGCGGCAAGGCCAACGCGTTCAACTTCCAGCATTTCGCCGGCACCGAGGCCTATTCGAGCTTTCCGTCGGGACATTCGATCACTGCGTTCGCGCTGGCCTTCGCCGTGTCGGCAGTATGGCCGCGGGCACGGGGCGTGATGCTGGTCTATGCGCTGATCATCATCGCGACACGGCTGGTACTGCTGGCTCATCACCCGAGCGACGTGGTGGCGGGCGCGCTGGTCGGCGTGATCGGCGCAATGATCGTGCGCTACTGGTTCGCGGCCCGCCGCCTTGGTTTCGCCATTGATCGCGATGGGACCGTTGTGGCGCTGCCGGGACCGTCGGAAGGGCGCCTTAAAGGGGTTGCGGGGAGCGCATTCGCCCCATAAAAGCGGTCGCCCGATGGCCGGATCGGGCGGGTTCCAGCCACTGACAACACCAACCACGAGTGCCGATTTGCCTGCTTCCGACCAGACGCCGGTCGCCGTTTCCATCGTCGTGCCTGTGCGCAACGAGGCGGACAATATCGCGCCGCTGATCACCGAGATCGCGGCTGCGCTCGACGGACGCTGGGCCTACGAGATCGTCTACGTCAATGACGGCTCGACGGATACGACCGGCGAGCGGCTGGGCGCGATCATGGCCCAGCGGCCCAATCTCCGGCAACTCCGCCACACCGTCTCTTCGGGCCAGTCGGCCGCCGTGCGCAGTGGCGTGCGCGCCGCGCGCGGCGTGATCGTGGCAACGCTCGATGGGGACGGTCAGAACAATCCGGCCTTCCTGCCGGACCTGATCGCGGCGATCGAAAGCGGCAATGGCCGGGTCGGCCTCGCCGCAGGCCAGCGCGTGGGGCGCAAGGACACCGGTTTCAAGAAGTTGCAATCGCGCATTGCCAATGCGGTGCGCGGGATCATCCTGCGCGACGGCACCCGCGACACCGGGTGCGGCCTGAAGGCGTTTCCGCGCGAGGTGTTTTTGGCGATGCCCTATTTCGACGGGCTGCATCGTTTCCTTCCGGCGCTGGTCCGCCGCGAGGGGCTCGCGATTGCCTATGTCGATGTCGTCGACCGCCCGCGCCATTCCGGTGTGTCGAACTACGGATTCTTCGACCGGCTCTGGATCGGGATCATGGATCTTGCCGGCGTGTGGTGGCTGATCCGCCGCAAGAAGCCGACGCCGGTCGTCACTGAGGTGACTGATGTCGCCGAAGCGCCGGTCGCTACCGAGGTGAAGTGATGCTGATTCAGTTTGGCCAGGCGCTGAGCGCCTATTTTTACGACACGTTCGTCGCCAAGTTCGATTTCTGGTTGGCGTTCGGCCTCGTCGCGCAACTGTTGTTCACCGCGCGTTTCCTGGTGCAGTGGATTTCCAGCGAGCGCGCCGGCCAGAGCGTGGTGCCGATGGCGTTCTGGTTCTTCTCGATGGGCGGCGGCTTGATGACGCTGATCTACGGGCTCGCCAAGCGTGAGCCGGTCATCATCATCGGGCAGGGTCTCGCGACGCTGATCTACATCCGCAACATCATGCTGATCCTGAAGAACCGCGGACGCGGGTCGAAGACGCTCGAGAACTGATCCCAGCGGTCGCCGCGCGGCGAGCGGTACGCTGGGCTTCCTGCAATTTCGATAAATTCCAGCATCGAGTTCAGCTCGGCATCAATTGCGACCGAATCTGAACGGCGGTCAAACATTCGCCTTAAGGCGTATGGCATCTACGCCTTGTCGTTGGCGTGGCGGCATCCTGAGATCATGCGCCATAGCATGAGGGGCGTTGATGACCAGCCGTGGCGAAGCGACCAAAGCGGGTGGTTATCGATCTATTGTCCGCGATGTTCCGCTGCCTGACGCGCCGCCGCTGACCGGCGAGGGCGGTGTGCCGGACCGGCGCGCGGTCAACATCCGCTGGATCGCGGGGACGGTTCTGATCGGGACCGCCGCCCTCGTTCTCCTTGGTGGCGCGCTTCGCGGCGCGTTCGGCTATCGCACGCGGTTCGCAGCATCCCCGGTCGTTTCGCTGCCGCGCTTTGCGGGGCAGGTGGTTGACGAAGCGCGGCGTGGCGATCGTCTGGATCGGAGGCACGACTCGCAAGGCAATTCCACCGCGCTCAAGATCGAGCAGTTGAGCGATACGGGTTCGGTCCGTCCATTCACGCGGGTGTCAGCCCGACTCGCGGAGATCGCCCCCCAGCCACAACCGGACCATCGCGATGCACCGGGAGACAGCAAGGACCAGCAGCGAGCAAACTCGCCAAGCGCTGCGCTGTCGGAGTTGCCGCCCATCATCCGGGCCGGTCCATCCCGCCGCGGGCTGCCGGGCGGCACCAGCGCTTATGCTGCTGATGAAGCCATGCCGCAGCCGCCTTCTTCGATCGGTGACGCCGTCAACGTAACCAGCCTGCCGAAGTCTCCCGTGTCGTCGCGCCACCAACGACACGTCATTATCGCGAGAGCCGGTGACACGCTGTCTGCCATTCTGCGGGCGTTGACCGCGGCTGCGGAGGACGCGCCAGCCGTTCTTGCCGCTTTCCCGTCGCCTGGCACGCAAGCGGCCCTGTCCGGCGGCGAGAAGATCACGATCGTCGAGCAGAGCGGAGAGGCCGGTTCGCCACGTGGTCACGTCGCAAAAGTGTCGATCGAACGGGCGGACTCCAGCGTGACGGCGGTCGGTCGCACCGATGGCGGCGAATATCAGGCGATCGCGCCGGAGCAGCCTGGCAGCTCCTCGCGGAGCGAGAGTGCGTTGCGTCAGTCGATCGACGCACACGCCGTCCCCGGCGAAACGCTACGAGATGGGCTTAACGCGCTTGCACGCTCCAATCACGTCGACGAGGGGATCGTTGCCGAATTGATGCGCCTGTGCGGCCGCGATTTCGACCTCGACGAGCCGCTCGGCGACGCCGACGTGGCCGAGATCATCTACGCTCCCAACGACATTGGCCAGCCCGAGCTGGTCTTCATCGACTTGACGGTGCGCGGGCAGACCCGCCGGTACTATCGCTTCACTGCACCGGACGACGGCAGCTCTGATTTCTATGATGAGAGCGGCCAGTCCATTACCAAATTCCTATTGCGCAAGCCGGTCGTCAGCGGGCGCCTCGGCGACGGCTTCGGCTGGCGGATTCATCCGATCCTTGGCGACCGCCGCTTCCATGAAGGCGTCGATTTTGCCGCGCCCTACGGCTCGCCGATCGCGGCTGCGGGCGCCGGCGTCGTCGAGACCGAAGGGTACGAACGCGGCTATGGGAAATACATCCGCGTGCGTCACGATCGTGGCTACGAGACGACCTATGCCCATGTTGCGAGCTTCCCGCCCGGACTGAAGATCGGCGACCGTGTTCGTCAGGGCGAGACGATTGCCTATGTCGGATCGACAGGCCTCTCGACCGGTCCGCATCTCTATTATGAGGTGCGGATCAACGGCCGCAACGTCGATCCGCTTCGGATGAAATTGTCAGGCGGCCGGCTGCTGCAAGGCGAACTCCTTGGAGCTTTCGATCGCCAGCGGGACAGCATCGACCAACTCGCTGCGGCCTCCGCGTTTCCGCGGCGGCAGCCTGGCTCCGAACACGGGCCGCCGACGTAACCTTCGAAGGCGCGTTCGATTAAAGCCGCCCGTGTGCAGGAAGCTCGGCTGCGTCGACCGCATTCTCACGATCAGCGGCGGTCTCGCCGGCGGCATCAAGCACGGGATAGGCGACCGAGCAGATGTGCGAATGGATGCGGCGAAGGTCGCGCAGCACGTCGAGATGCAGCGATGTGGTCTCGATGGTCTCGGGTCGGCCTTCGCGCAGGCGCTCCAGATGGCGCTCGACGGCGGCCAATTCAGCCGCGCGCAGCGCAGCCTTCTCGGTAAGCAGCTTGCGCGCCTCGTTGGCGTCGCCTGACATGAAGACGCCGAACGCCATCCGCAGCGAGTCGATCGTGCGCTTGTGGAATGCCGACAATTCCTCGGCACCTTCGGCAGAGAATTGCAGGCGGTGCTTGATCTTCTTGGTCGCGAGCTCGCTCAGATTCTTGTCGACGATGTCGCCGATATGCTCGAGATTGATCGCGAACGAAACGATCTCCATGGCGCGCTGCCCCTCGCGCTCGTCGAGGCTGCCGCGGGTGAGTTTGGTGACGTAGAGCTTGATCGCCTCGTTCAGATGGTCGACGGTGTTGTCCATCTTCGAGACCTGGTCGACGATGGCGCGATCATTGGTCATCATCGCCGTCATGACCTTGCGCAGCATCGCCTCGGTGTGGTCGCCCATATGCAGCACCTCGCGGGCCGCATCGGCCAGCGCGAGCGACGGCGTCTCCAGTGCACTCTCGTCGAGATAGCGCGGGCGAGATGGATCGGTCTCCTGTGCCCGCTTCGGCAACAAACGCTCCAGCAAACGCGCCATGTGGTCGAGCACGCCGATGAACAGCAGCGCAGTCGCAACGTTGAACGCAATGTGGAACAGCGCGGTCGCCTTGGCGAGATCGGGCTGCCAGGCGTAGATGGTCTCCGTGATCGGGCGCAGGAACGGCGCCACCAGCAGGATGCCGACGACGCGGTTGACGAGGTTGCCGACCGGCAGCCGGTAGCTTGCCGGATTGTCGCGCCGAGCGCCTTCGATCAATGGATTGATGGCGCTGCCGAGGTTGGCACCGAGCACGAGCGCGAACGCGGCATAGGGCGAGATGAATTGGGAGTAGGCCAGCGACATCACCAGCAGCACGCTGGCGACGCTGGAGTGGACCAGCCAGGTGACGACAGCGCCGATCAGGATGCAGAGCACGGGATCGCCGGTGATCGCGCCAAGGAACACGCGCACGCCCGGGGCATTCTCGGCGGGCGCCATCGTATCGAGCAGGATGTGCAGCGCGAGCAGCATGAGGCCGAGGCCGATCGAGACGCGGCCGAGATCCTTGATCCGGGAGCGCGGCCCGCTGCGGAATGCGACGAGGCCTGTGATGAACAGCACCGGCGCTACGGCTGCGATGTTGAACGACAGCACCTGCACGATCAGCGTGGTGCCGATATTGGCGCCGAGCATGATCGCGAGCGCCGGCACCAGGCTCACGATCTCCTCGGTCGCGAAGGAACTGGTGATCAGGGCGGTCGCGGTCGAGCTCTGGAGCAGGGCAGTCAGACCGAGGCCGGCGCCAAGGGCGGTGAACCGGTTGCTCAGCGCCCTCGCCAGCAACAGCCGCAAATCGGGCCCGAAGGCACGCAGAATCCCGCTGTGGACCATGTGCAGGCCCCACAGCAGGAGGGCGACGCCCCCCATCAGATCAAGCAGAACTAGACTTCCCATACTTCCTGGATATCCCGGCGAATTCGAGTCGAAGGGATCACGCTATAGAGCCAACTGACCCGATATCAACCCCTTTTTGTTCTCGTTGAAACCGGTTGCGGAAGGCGATCGGAACGATCGGGGCTGCCTCATGATGCAGCCATGGTCGGATCGGAACTCCTTCAATCCTTTGGCCAAGCGCCTGGTTCCACACGGGATGGCGACGGGTACGCCCGGTAAATGATTCTCGAACGGGACCGCTAAATTGCGATTGGTTCCGCTAGGCAGTTTCCAATCTTTCCCGGCTATGACGGTAGGAACGAGAAAGCTGTCCAGCCAAGAAGTTGCCCAGAAAGGCGTGGGGATCAGAATGTTTGTGAATCGCCGCAAGAGCGAACGCCGCGAGTGCCGGAGCGTCGCAAAAATTCAATTGGGCACGGGGTCGTTGCCACGTGACTGCATGATTACCGACATCTCGGCGGGTGGCGTCAAGGTGATCGCCGAATATCTCGAGATTCCGCCGGAATTCACCATCATCCTCTCGAGTGGCAGCCCGCGGCAGTGCCGTCTGGCTTGGCGGATCGGGCACGAATTCGGCGCCCAGTTCGTCGACTGAGCCAGCGGCCAGGCTGACTTCCCGCCAGGCGTCCGGCACCGCTTCTGGGCCGGATGACGGCGAGATGATGGCATCCTTAACCGGAACTTAGGGTTAAGCTGTGAGCATCCCGGAACCTTCGCTGTTCCGAGTCTCATTGATGTCCGAGAAACTACCCCGACCTCCAGGCCGCGTGCGCCATCTCGCCGGCTCGGTATCTGCCGTCATCCTGCTGATTGGCCTATCCGCCTGTCAGACCTCGGGGCCATCCGACATCACCGGGTCATTGGGCGATACGGCGGAGGCCACGCCGGCCCCGGCCGATCCCCGGAGCGACATCGCAACCTACCACGAGCGTGTCCGGGCCAACCCGAAAGACACCGACGCCGCGCTGAAATACGCCCGGGCGCTGCGCGCCACCGGCCAGCGGGCACAGGCCGTCGCGGTCATGGAGCAGGCCGTACTGGCACAGCCCAGCAACAAGGCGCTGCTCGCGAGCTATGGACGGGCGCTCGCCGACAACGGCAATTTCCAGCAGGCATTCGACGTGCTCGGACGCGCCCACACCCCGGAAGACCCGGACTGGCGCATCCTGTCCGCGCAGGGCGCCGTGCTCGATCAACTCGATCGCCATGACGAGGCCCGCCAGTATTATTCGAGCGCGCTGAAGATCGTGCCCGACGATCCGTCGGTGCTCTCCAATCTCGGCCTGTCCTATCTGCTGTCGAAGGACCTGCCGAAGGCCGAGGAGACGCTGCGCCGCGCCCGGGAGCGCGCACCCGGGGACATGCGGGTGCGGACCAATCTCGCCGTCGTGGTCGGCCTGCAGGGCCGCCAGGCCGAAGCTGAGACCATCATGAAGGCCGATTTGCCGCCGGAGCAGGGCTCAGCGAACGTTGCCGCGCTGAAGCGGCTGTTGGCGCGCAGGGATGCGAGCCGGACCGATTCTGACAAGATCCCGGTCGCGGCCAGCCGCCGCGACTAGAGCGTCTTCACGCGAAATCAGGACGGCTGCTAGCCGGCAGCGCGGCGGCCGTCGTTCCGACGCGACTGCAGCTTCTTGAGGATCGGCGACAGGAACGACTCGCGGGCCTCGGCGAGATCGGGACGGCCGGTGAGGCGCTGCGCGATCCGCAGGAACGTCTTTGTGGTGCGATGACGCGCGGAGACTTCCGCGATCATCTGGCCGTTGTTGGCGGCTTCGCCGAACAGCCTGCAATCGAACGGAATGGACGCGATCGGCTGGCTCTCGATCGTCTTGGCGAAATCCTTGACCTCGATCTCGGGGCGCTTCGACATGCCGACCTGGTTCAGGCAGTAGAGCGGCGGCCGGTCATTGGGACGCGCGGTCCGGAGCAAGTTCATCATGTTCTTGGTGTTGCGCATGTTGGCAAGGTCGGGCTCGGCGACGATCAGGATATCGTCGGCGCCGACCAGCACGCGTTTGGTCCAGGCGGTCCATTGATGCGGGACGTCGAGCACGATGCAGGACGTGGTCATGCGCATCGTGTCGAAGATGGCATCGAACGCCTCGGCGCCGAAATCATAGACCTGGTCGAGGGTGGCCGGGGCCGCCAGCAGGCTGAGATGGTCGCCGCACTTTGCCAGCAGGCGTTCCATGAAGGCGCTGTCCGGACGCTCGGGTGCGAACACCGCGTTGGCGATGCCCTGTGTCGGATCCTGGTTGTAGTCGAGCCCGGCGGTGCCGAAGGCGAGGTCGAGATCCACCACGACCGAATCCAGCCCGAGGTCGCGCGCGATGGTCCAGGCGACATTATGGGCGATGGTCGAGGCGCCGACGCCACCCTTGGCGCCCGCGACCGCGATCAGGCGACCGACCGAGACCGCTTCCGAGGACGAGAACAGGCTGCAGATCGAGCGGACGATGTCGAGCACCTTGACCGGCCCGATGACGTAGTCGTTGACGCCGCGCCGGACCAATTCGCGATACGGCGCAGCTTCGCCCGGCGTGCCGAGCACGACAACGCGGGTGCCGGGATCGCAGACCGTGGCGAGTTCGTCGAGACCGGCGAGGAAATCGTTGTCCGGCTCGGTCTCCAGCATGATGACGTTGGGCGTCGGTGCCTTGTGATAGGTGTCGATCGCCGCTGCGATGCCGCCCATGTGGACGGAGAGGTGAGCCTTGGCCAGCCGGCGGTCTTCGGCGGCGGCGCGCGCGGTCGTGGCCGTCGCGACGCTGGCGCAGAAGGCCTGCACGGAAATCCGCGGTGCCGGCGCGATGTGGTCGTGGGCGTGCTGCGGTTCGTCCTGCTGTTCGGTCATTTCCCGGCGTCGCTCAGTTTCGCTCTATCGGCTTCGGGGTAGGTGGTCGCGGTCGACTCACCCTTGCGGTATTTCTGGAATGCGATCGACCGGCGCGGCGTGTAGGCGGCGGTCTCGGTCCGCGGCTGTTCGAGGTCGGACGGATTGGCGACCATCGCGGCGAGGTTGCGTTGCGTGGCGCAGCCGAAATTCTCGTACTGCTTGTTCTCGCTGTAACCGGGATTGTAGATCGAGGGACCAAGGTCGCTCGGCCACACGCCGCAGGGTCCGGCGACCGCGGCCATCTTCGGATAGCTGAGGCGAATGGTCGGGAGCGCGCGCGGGTCGTCGGCGTGATAGGACCGCCGGGTGATGGCGTGCGCAGGCACGCCCATCGACGCCAGCACGCCGCGGATCTCCTGGTACACCGCCTGCGTCGAGCGCGTGTTCGAGGTGTCGGCCGGCACATCGATCGCGATCGCGCCGGTGCCTTCACGGCGCCAGGTGCGGGCCAGCCCCATCACGTCGTCGCGCTGCGTTTCGGTGAGATTGCCGCGGGCATGGCCCACGAACACGACGATCGACTGCTCACCCTCGGTGATCGCGATCGGATGCCGTTGCCGGTAGTCGTCGGGTACGGTGCCGGTGGCAAGATTGTCGCCGGTCAGATTGCAGCCGCCGAGCGCGATCGCCGTGGCGACGAGTGCGCCGCAGAGCGACAGCGACCTCGTATATCCGGCTTGTGTGTTGCGTATCATCATAGGATCCCCCAACCCTTCAGGTTCGCGCCTCAGTCGATGATGAAGCCGAAATTGACCGGCGTGGCGCCGATCGGCTCGGCACGGGCGGCAACGCCGTAGATGCGATTGACGCGCGCCAGCAGCGCCGACTGTGCGTCGGAGGCCGGGGCAAATCCGTCGTCCGGACGGGACAATTCCTTCTGCGCAACGGCGCGCACCACGTAGGGCGTCACGATGACCATGAGCTCGGTCTCGTTGTTGACGAAGTCCTGGCTCCTGAACAGCTGGCCGAGGACCGGGATCTGATCGACACCCGGCATTCCGTTGATGGCCTGCTTGGTCTGCTCCTGGATCAATCCGGCCATCGCGATCGAGCCGCCGGAGGGCACCTCCAGCGTGGTGTCGGCGCGGCGGGTCTTGATCGAGGGGATCGTCGTGCCGCCCTGGCCGCCGGTCAACGCGTTGTCCATCGAGACTTCGGACACTTCGGTCATCACCTTCAGGCTGATGCGTCCCTCGGACAGCACCACGGGAGTGAAGTTGAGCGAGATACCGAACTTCTTGAAGCTGACGGTCTGGACGCAATTGCCGATCGTGCCTGACGTCGTGGTCTGACAGGTGACGCCGGTCGGAATTGGAAACTCGCCGCCCGAGACGAAGGTCGCGGACTCGCCGGAGATCGCCGTGAGGTTGGGCTCGGCCAGCGTCTTCACGACGCCTGCGTTTTCCATCGCGCGCAGCGTCGCGGTGACGGTCGGCACGCCGAGCTTGTTCAGGGCCGCACCGGCCAGCACGTTGCTGGGCGCGAGCGGTCCGTTGTTGGCGGTGAAGGCGTTGGCGTTGTTGAAGACCACCGCGGCGGTGCCGTAATTCATGTTGGCACTGAGATCGACGCCGAGCTGCTTGACGACATCCCGGCGCACTTCGGCGACGGTGACTTTCAACATCACCTGGTCGCGACCGCGCACCACGATGGAATTGACGACCTTCTCGGCGCTGCCGACGAGCTTCGCGGCGATGTCGCCGGCCTGCTGGGCTTCGACCGGGCTCGCCACCGTGCCGGTCAGCACCACGCTGTCGCCGACGCCTTCGATCTGGACGCCGGGCAGCATCTGCTTCAATGCGGCGCGCATGCCGTTGAGGTCGCGCTTGATGGCGATGTCGTAGGACGCGACCTGGTTGCCTTCGGCGTCGAAGAACACCACGTTGGTCTGGCCGACCGCCGCGCCGATGATATAGGCGCGCTGCGCCGAGCGGATCACGGCGTTGGCGATCTTGGGATCGGCGACCAGGACGTCCTTGGCCTCGCGCGGCAGGTCGACCACCACCGACTTGCCGACGCCGAGCGAGACGGAGCGCATCTTGGCGGAAATGCTGCTCGTCACTGCGACGTCCGAGTTCTTGTCGGGATCGGTCGCGCCGGCGAGAGCCGGGATCAGCATCAGGGCGGTAACCGCCGAGAATGACAGCGAACGGACCAGCGTGGTCCGCGTCGCCAGTTGTTTTGCACCCGTTGTCATATCGAAGCCCCCATCACTTCTGTGTCGTCTGAGCGCTAGGGATGCCGAAGCGCACCACCTTGATGCTCTCGCCCCGCTTCGGGGCCTGGTCTCTGGTCTCGTCGATCGTCTCATTGATGTCGGCGATGCTGCGCAGCGCCAGCGCCAGCGTGCCGCTCTGCCGGGCGCGCGCGAGCGTCTCGGCCTGTTCGGGCTTGAGCTCGAGTGTCACGGTCTTGCCGACGAGGGAGTTGTTGCCGTCCTTCTCTTTCGGCGCCTGGTCGATCGCCAGCACGCGGACGTTGGACAGCAGTATTTCGGTGGTGATGATGTCGCGGTTACCCTGCTGTTGATCGGGGTTCTTGTCGCGTCGCGACAGGATCACATCGACGCGGTCGTTCGGCAGGATGAAGCCGCCGGCGCCGGTCTCCGGCGAGATTTCCGTGGAGATCGCGCGCATGCCGGACGGCAGGATCGCGGCCATGAAGCCGCTTCCATTGGCCTTGACCAATTTCTGGTCGCGGATCGGTTCGCCGATGATGAAAGGAGCGCGTGCGATCGAGCCGATCACGTCGGCCATGGCATTGGCATTGGTGTCGTGACGGATGAACGCCGCGCTTGCGGTTTCAGCGGGCCAGCGCTGCCATTGCACGTCTTCGGCTTTGACCGACTGGCCGAGGCCGATGTCGGACTTCGCCACCAGCACCTCGACGGTCGGGAGCTGTGCGACTGGCGGCGCGACCGGCGCCGGTTTGCGATCGCCAACGCTCGCGAGATACATGGCTGCGAGGCCTGCGACGCCGGCGATGCCGAGGACCACGATGCGTGCCGTCTTCATGCGATTGTCTGAATGCCCTTAACTCAGGGCAGTCACGTCCTTGCGGCACCGACAGCCCTTCCCGGGAGCATCACTACGGCCGCAAAAGTATAAGGGAACTTGATGGAACGTCCGGACAATTAAGGGATTGGTGGGGATGGTGAACGGCGAGTTTATCGGCGCCGTCACATCTCCGCAGAATCCCGGAGATCGCGCGTACTCGATGCACGGGACGCGGGTCGCAATGCCGCGTCACGGCCGGTCGCTTGTGGTTAATCTCGGCTAACGTGTAGTCCGCGCCGACGGATCAGCGCGCAGCCTTCAACGCCGCAAACCCGCGATCGAGATCGGCTTTGAGATCGTCGAGGCTTTCGAGCCCGATATGCAGCCGCAGCGTCGGTCCGCCCGGCGACCATTTGGTCGCGGTGCGATAGTCGCTGCAATCGAACGGGATGGCGAGGCTCTCGAACCCGCCCCACGAAAAGCCCATGCCAAACAGCTTGAGCGTGTTGAGCATCGCATCGACCGCGGTCTGCGGCACCGGCTTCAGCACGATGCTGAACAGGCCGGAGGCGCCGGTGAAGTCGCGCTTCCAGATTGCGTGCGCGGGATCGGTCTCGAGGGCAGGGTGCAGCACGCGTTCGACCTCGGGTCGCGCCGCAAGCCAGCGCGCCATCTCGAGCCCGGAGCGGTGGTGCTGTGCAAGTCGAACCGACAGCGTGCGTAGCCCGCGCAGCGCGAGGTAGACGTCATCGGGGCCGACGCAGACGCCGAGCACCCCGATCGCCTCCTGGACCAGCGGCCAGGCCTTCGCGTTGGCCGCGATGGTGCCGAACATGATGTCGGAGTGGCCGCTGAAATATTTGGTGCCGGCCTGCATGCTGATGTCGATGCCTTGTTCGAGCGAACGGCGATAGAGCGGGGTCGCCCATGTGTTGTCATCGATCATCAGCGCGCCGTGGGCATGCGCCACGGCCGATATCGCGCGCACGTCGGGCATCTCGAACGATTGCGAGCCGGGCGCCTCGACCAGCACGGCGCGGGTGTTCGGCTTGAACAGCGCCGCGATGCCGGCGCCGATCAGCGGATCGAAATAGCTGGTCTCGATGCCGTAGCGCCTCAGGAGCTTTTCGCAGACGTTGCGGGTCGGCCGATAGGCATTGTCGCAAACCAGCAGATGGTCGCCGGCCTTCAGCACGGCGAGCAGCGTCGTGCTGATCGCGGACAGTCCCGACGGGGCGAGGCCGACGCCGGCGCATTGCGGGCCTTCCAGCGCCATCAGCACGTCCTGTAGCGCCCGGGTGGTCGGGGTGCCGTGGCGGCCATAGGTAAATTCGGCGCGATGGGCGTGGAGGTCCTCCGCGCTCGGATAGAGCACGGTCGAGCCGTGAAACACCGGCGGGTTGACGAAGCCCTTCTGGGCCTTGGTGTCGCGGCCGGCCGTGACCAGGCGGGTCGTGACGTCTTGCGAGCGGGAGGGCGTGGAGCCGTCAGAGGAGGTCATGGATTGCTGCCGTTAGACTTTAGACTTTTTGCCGCAGCCGCACCGCGTCGGGAAGACAGGGCTACGCCGGGAGGTGTTACTAACAAGAGGTAGAAGACATGCGTCAACCCCTTGACCCGGCTCGTCAGTCGCTATGTGATGCGCCGCAACTACCAGTCGCCGCACGTTGAGGGGCCTGCCGCGACCTACGATCCGTTGCCTGGCCGGTTTGCACGTCAAACTGACTGTCAGATCAGCATCTTTTGCTGCAAGGGATCATTGGGATGGCCCGAACGCGAGGCGATCACAAAGCAAACGTCCAACGGACGACCCTGAAAGGCCCTGCCCATGAAATGCGCATCCCTGGCTGTTTTTCTTGCCGTTGCCGCCACCCTGTCGGGCCAGGCCGCCTCGGCGCAAACCCTCAAGACGATCAAGGACAGGGGCCAGCTGTCCTGCGGCGTCAGCCAGGGCCTGCCGGGCTTCTCCGCGCCGGACGACAAGGGGAACTGGACCGGCATCGACGTCGACGTCTGCCGCGCCATTGCCGCCGTGGTGCTCGACGACCCGACCAAGGTCAAGTTCGTGCCGCTGTCGGCGAAGGATCGCTTCACCGCGCTGCAGTCCGGCGAGATCGACGTGCTGTCGCGCAACACCACCTGGACCGTGTCGCGCGACACCTCGCTCGGCGCCAATTTCACCGGCGTGACCTATTATGACGGGCAGGGCTTCATGGTGAAGAAGTCGCTCAAGGTCAATTCGGCGCTGGAATTGAACAGCGCCTCGGTCTGCGTGCAGACCGGCACCACGACGGAGCAGAACCTCGCCGACTTCTTCAAGGGCAACAACATGAAGTACGAGGTGATCGCGTTCGGCAGCATTGACGAGGCCGTCAAAGCCTATGAATCCGGACGCTGCGACGTCTTCACCGACGACGCCTCGGGGCTCTATGCCAGCCGCCTGAAGCTCGCCAACCCTGCCGATCACATCGTGCTCCCGGAAATCATCTCCAAGGAGCCGCTGGGGCCGATGGTGCGCCACGGCGACGACCAGTGGTTCGACATCGTGAAGTGGACACTGTTTGCGATGATCAATGCCGAGGAGCTCGGCATCACCCAGAAGAACGTCGACACCATGCTCAAATCGGACAAGCCGGAGATGAAGCGGGTGCTCGGCACCGACGGCAATCTCGGCGAACAGCTCGGCCTCACCAAGGACTGGGTGGTGCGGATCGTGAAGGCGGTCGGCAATTACGGCGAAACCTTCGAGCGCAATGTCGGCACCGGCTCGCCGCTCGGCATCGCTCGTGGCGTCAACAATCTCTGGAACAAGGGTGGTATCCAGTACGCGCCGCCGATCCGCTGATCGATCCGGCCAACGGCTGCGGCGATGAGCATCGCGCCCCGCAAACCACCGCTGCAATTTGCCCTCAGGCTCAAGCGTGCGCTTGGCGGCAAGACCGGCTGGAACGGCTTTGCGGCACAGATTGCCTTCGCCGCGATCCTGGCCTGGATAGCCTATGAGATCGTGGCGAATGCGCGCACGAACCTGGAGACCCAGCACATTGCGTCGGGCTTCGGCTTCCTCAATTACAATGCGGGCTTTGACGTCAATCAGAGCCTGATCGCCTACAACAATTCCGACACCTACTGGCGGGTGTTCTTCGTCGGTCTGTTGAACACGATCCTGGTCTCGGTGATCGGCATCGTCTTCGCCACCGTGATCGGCTTCATCGTGGCGCTGTGCCGGTTGTCGCCGAACGGGGTGCTGTCGCGGATCGGCGGCATCTATGTCGAGATCGTCAGGAACCTGCCGGTCTTGTTCCAGATCCTGTTCTGGTACCTGGCAGTGCTCGCGGCGCTGCCGGCGCCGCGGCAGAGCATCTCGATCTTCAGCACGTTCTTCCTCAACAATCGCGGGCTCATCGTGCCGCTGCCGGTCAGCGAGCCGGGGCTCTATCCGTTCCTCGCCGCGCTCGCGGCCGGTATCGTCGTGGCGTTGGGCTTGCGGCACCACGCGCGGCGTATCCTGTTCCAGCGCGGGCACATGATCCGGATCTGGCCCTATGTGCTGGGTTGCCTGGTCGGACTGCCGCTGGCCTCGATGCTGATCTTCGGTTGGCCGTTCAAGCTCGAGCTGCCGCAGCTGAAAGGCTTCAACTTCGCCGGCGGCGCGCGGATCATCCCCGAATTCGTTGCGCTGACGGTCGCGCTGTCGACCTACACGGGGGCCTTCATTGCCGAGATCGTCCGCGCCGGCGTCATGTCGGTCCACAAGGGACAGATGGAGGCGGGCTCCTCGCTCGGCCTCAGCCGCGCCGCGACGCTGCGGCTGATCGTGGTGCCGCAGGCGATGCGCGTCATCGTGCCGCCGCTGACCAGCCAGTACCTCAATCTCACCAAGAACTCGTCGCTGGCGGTGGCTATCGGCTATCCCGATCTGGTCTCGGTGTTCGCCGGCACCGCGGTGAGCCAGACCGGGCAGGCGATCGAAATCATCGCGATGACGATGGGCGTCTACCTGTTGCTCTCGCTGACGACGAGCGCGCTGATGAGCATCTATGGCTGGCGCATCAACCGGAGCATGGCGGCATGACGGATCTGTCCGCCTCGTCCTTTGTCCGGCAGGATCTGGTTGCCGAGCGTGCGGCGCCGACGAAGACCACCGGCTTCATCGGATTCCTGCGAACGCGACTGTTGAATTCGCCGGGCAACATCCTGCTCACGATCCTCGGGCTGTTGCTGGCCTGGTACATCGTTGTCCCGACGGTCAGGTTCCTGCTGTTCGACGCGGTCTGGACCGGCAAGGATCGCACCGCTTGCCTCGCCGAAAAGGCCGGCCACGAGGTCGGCGCCTGCTGGCCCTATATTCAGGCCAAGCTGGCGCAACTGATCTATGGCTTCTATCCGGAAGCCCAGCGCTGGCGTGTCAATCTGACCTATGCGCTCGGCGCCGCGTTGTTGCTGCCGCTGCTGATGCCGCGCCTGCCGGCCAAGGGCCTGAACTCCGGCCTGTTCTTCTTCGCGTTTCCGGTGGTGGCGTTCTTCCTGCTGCATGGCGGCGGCATCGCTGGCTTCGGCGTGAGCTGGACCGCCGGACTGTTGCAGCTCTTCGAGCAGAGCATCGGCGGTGCCGGCGATCTGCTGGTCAATCTCAGCAAGAGTTCGGCGATCGCCCCGCTGCTGTGGGTGGTGGGCAAGGTGCTCGTCCTGGTCGGCGTACTGATCCATTGGCTGATCTTTCCGTTGACCTGGCTGCGCGATCAGTTGCAAGCCTCGTCGCTGCCGGTCTGGGGCGATTTCCTCGTCACCGCCGTGATCGTCTCGGCCGTGCTGTTTGTGCTCGGAGGCGGCGTGCGCACCGGCCGCGGGGCACTGCTCGGGAGCCTGCTGACATTTGCCGGGATAGCGGTTGGCATCAGGCTGATGGGGCTCGATCGCGGCGGCTTTCCCATCGTCGACACCCGGCTGTGGGGCGGACTCCTGGTGACGCTGGTGATCGCGATCACCGGCATCGTCGCCTCGATGCCGATCGGGATTGCACTGGCGCTCGGCCGTCGCTCGACCATCCCGCTGATCCGGATCTTCTCGATCGCGTTCATCGAATTCTGGCGCGGCGTGCCGTTGATCACGGTGCTGTTCTTCGCGACCTACATGCTGCCGCTGTTCGTGCCGGGCAATTTCGCCGTCGACGGCCTGCTGCGTGCCCTGATCGGCGTGGCGATCTTTACCGGCGCCTATATGGCCGAGGTGATCAGGGGCGGGTTGGCTGCGGTGGCGCGCGGGCAGGCGGAGGCCGCATCGGCGCTCGGCCTGTCCTGGTGGAAGACCACGTCGCTGATCGTGCTGCCGCAGGCGCTGCGTTACGTCATTCCCGGCATCGTCAACAGCTTCATCTCGCTGTTCAAGGACACCTCGCTGGTGTCGATCGTGGCGCTGTTCGATCTGTTGGGATCTCTGCGGGCATCGTTCTCGGACCCGGTCTGGACGACGCCGACGACCGCCTTTACCGGATTCGCCTTTGCCGGAATGATCTACTTCGTGTTCTGCTTTGGAATGTCGCGTTACTCGCTGTTCGTCGAAAACCGGCTCAACGCCCACCGCCGCCACTGAACAAGGTCACCATGTCCACAACCCCGATCGTCAACATTTCCGCGCTCAACAATGGTACGGCGACTTCCACGTGTTGCGCGACATCGACCTTGAGGTCGGAAAGAGCGAGCGCATCGTGATCTGCGGCCCGTCCGGCTCGGGCAAGTCGACCTTGATCCGCTGCATCAACGCATTGGAGGAATTCCAGGAGGGCGAGATCGTGGTTGACGGCATCGAGCTCGGGCCGAATTTGCGCCGCGTCGACGAAGTGCGCCGTGAAGTCGGTATGGTGTTCCAGAGCTTCAACCTGTTCCCGCATCTCACCGTGCTCGAGAACTGCACGCTGGCGCCGATCTGGGTACGCAACATCCCGAAGAAGGATGCCGAGGCGACCGCGATGAAATTTCTCGAGCGCGTCAAGATTCCGCATCAGGCCAACAAGTTTCCCGGCCAGATGTCGGGCGGTCAGCAGCAGCGCGTCGCGATCGCCCGCGCGCTGACCATGAACCCGAAGGTGATGCTGTTCGACGAGCCGACCTCGGCACTCGACCCGGAAATGGTCAAGGAGGTGCTCGACACCATGGTCGATCTCGCCAGGGAGGGCATGACCATGCTGGTCGTGACCCATGAAATGGGCTTTGCGCGCGAGGTCGCCAACCGGGTGGTGTTCATGGACGCCGGCCAGATCATCGAATCGAACACGCCGCAGGAATTCTTCGCCAATCCGCAGCATGCGCGGTCGAAGCTGTTCTTGAGCCAGATATTGCGGTGATTGTTCGAGTCATTCCGGGGCAATGCGTAAGCATCGAACCCGGAATCTCGAGATTCCGGGTCTGGTGCTGACGCACCATCCCGGAATAATGACGTGCCTCGTTCACACCTCAGACGAACGGCAGCTCGATCTTGGTGCGCTTGTCCAGCCATTCCGGAACCGGCAGGTTCTTCGAACGCATGAAGGCCGGGTTGAACAGCTTAGACTGGTAGCGGTTGCCGGAGTCGCAGAGAATGGTGACGATGGTCTTGCCGGGGCCGAGCTGCTTGGCGAGCTGGATCGCGCCCGCGATGTTGACACCGGTCGAGCCGCCGAGGCACAGGCCTTCGTGCTCCAGCAGCTCATAGATGATGGTCACGGCGTCCTCGTCGGAGACCAGGAATGCATCGTCGACATCAGCCGTTTCGATCACCGGTGTCTTGCGTCCGAGGCCGATGCCTTCCGTGATCGAGTCGCCGGGCGTCGATTTGACTTGGCCGTTCTTGAACAGCTCGTACATCGCGAAGCCGTGCGGATCGGCGCAGGCAGTGACGATGTCCTTGTTCTTTTCCTTCAGGTAGCGGCTGATGCCGGCGAGCGTGCCGCCGGTACCGACCGAACAGATGAAGCCATCCACCTTGCCGTCGGTCTGCTGCCAGATTTCCGGCCCCGTGGAGTCGTAATGCGCCTTGGGATTGTCGAGGTTGTTCCACTGGTCGGCGAACAGCACGCCGTTCGGTTCGGTCTTGCGAAGCTGCTCGGCGAGACGCTTGCCGAGATGCTGATAGTTGTTCGGGTTGGAGAAGGGCAGCGCCGGGGCCTCGACCAGCTCGGCCCCGCACAGCCGCAGCATGTCCTTCTTTTCCTGGCTCTGCGTCTCCGGGATGACGATCAGGGTGCGGTAGCCGCGCGCACTCGCCACGACCGCAAGCCCGATGCCGGTATTGCCCGCGGTCGACTCGACCACCAGGCCGCCGGGCTTCAGATCGCCGCGCTTCTCGGCTTCCAGGATCATCCATTTGCCGGCACGGTCCTTCACCGACTGGCCTGGGTTCATGAATTCGGCCTTGCCCAGAATGGTGCAGCCGGTCAGCTCGGATGCGCGCTTCAGCTTGATGAGCGGCGTGTTGCCGATCGCTTGGACGACGTCTTTGTTGAATGTCATGTCGGGGAATTTCTTTGCCGGTCTGTGTCTTGCTTGCCGCGAACCTAGTGTGCTGATCGAAAAAGGGAAGGGCTTTTGCACTGCGGCAAATGGTGGGCTCCGCACGCTTGACCTCGCGAGCACGGATGTCGCGCGCAGGGGAGAATGACGTTTTGCGGTGGTCGGCCCACCCGGCAGAATCACCCTGCGGTCGGCCGCCTTGCGTCGATTGTGCGCAGCAGATGAAGTCAAGGCCTGACGGCGCGGAGCGCGGCGCCAACAGATCGGCGCATCCTGCGGATTCGGTGCAACAGGGGCCCAGAAATCCCCATGAAATCTTTGTTAGGATAGTGACTTCCGGCAGGGGGCCGAAATGCGCGGAAATGCCTTAAAAAATAGGGCAAAGCCTGCGTCGGGGGCGACCATGAATCGCGCGCGGTGCGACGTCGCGCGATCGTGACAGGGCTGTCCGCGCCATCGTCCCAAGGGTAGGATGGGACAGTCAGGTTCCATTGGAAGCATTGCCCCGTGAACGTCACCCAGACCATTGCCGAACGCGTCATTCCTGCGTCACGGGCGACGTCTGGCCTCGGCGGAGAATGGGTGTGAGCCAGCCCACGTCCGTGATGGTGCCTGGAGGCCGGTTCGGCCTCGCTGTCCGCGCGCGACGGCTCGCGGGACGGTCGCTTGTCGCGCTTGGCCTGGTCGCGAGCTCGGCCGGCTGCATTCTGACCCAGGACATCCCCGATCCGGCACTCGACGTACCGCAGGGCTACAAGGCCGCGCGGCTTGGCGGCGCGGCCGACGCGATTCCGACGCTCGACTGGTGGCGGGGCTTCCGCTCCAAGGAGCTGACGCAGCTGATGGAAGAGGCGCAGACCGTCAACCTCGACATCGCCGCGGCCGTTGCGCGCTTCCGTCAGGCCGACGCGCTGGCACGGCAGGCCGGCGCCGCGCTGCTGCCGACCGTCAACCTCAATGGCTCGGAGACCTACTCGCGCACCTCCGGCTCCAGCGCCAGCGGTCTCACCAATGGCGGGCGCGAGGTGGTGAATTACAGCGCCTCGCTGAGCGCCAGCTATCAGCTCGATTTCTGGGGCCAGAATCGCGACGCCGCGCAGGCCGCGGAGGAGACCGCCGTCGCCAACCGCTTCGACCGCGAGGTGGTGGCGCTCACCACGCTGGCGAGCGTCGCCAACGCCTATTTCACGGTGCTCGCCACCCAGGACCGGCTGCGTACCGCACAGCGCAACATCGCCAGCGCCGAGCGTATCCTCAATGCGATCCGGGATCGCTTCAAGGCCGGCACCGGCTCCGATCTCGATGTCGCCCAGCAGGAGAGCGTGCTCGCCAATCAGCGCGCGCTGGTGCCGCCGCTGCGGCAGACGCTCGACCAGAACGTCAATGCGCTTGCCGTGCTGGTGTCGCGGCCGCCGGAAAGCATGCGCGTCGCCGGCGGCTCGCTCAACGCGGTTGCGATTCCGCGCGTCACGCCGGGCCTGCCGTCCGAATTGCTCACCCAGCGTCCGGATATCCGCCGGCAGGAAGCGCAGCTTGCATCCGCCACCGCCAATGTCGGCAGCGCGCGGGCGCAGTTCTTCCCGAGCATCCAGCTGACCGGGACGGGCGGTTACCAGAGCCAGGCGCTGGTCTCGCTGTTCCAGCCGCACGCCGCCTTCTTCAACCTGGTCGGCGGCATGACCCAGCCGATCTTCGACGGCGGCCGGATCCTGGGCAATTTCGAGAACGCCAAGGCGCGGCAGGACGAGCTGCTGCAGACCTATCGCAAGACGGTGGTGCAGTCGTTCACCGATGTCGACAACGCGCTGGTCGCAATTCGCGAAACCACGCGACGGCTGCAGCTGCAGCGCGACGTGCTGTCGTCGTCGCGGCGCGCCTTCGACCTGGCCGAGCAGCAGCTCAAGGCCGGCACCGCCGACATCGTAACTGTGTTAAATACGCAGCTGACCCTATTCCAGGCGGAAGATGCTTATTCTCAGGCCCAGCTGGCCCGGTTATTGGCGATCGTGAGCCTGTATCAGGCCTTGGGGGGCGGCTGGGAACCGAAGATGGAAAGACCGGTCGATGCTCTTTAAGCCCGACTCGACGGACGACGAGAAAAGCACTGCCCCGCGCAAGCGGAGCCTGGTCTCGCGCCTGCTCGGGCGCATGGTGTCCCTGATCGTGACGCTCGTGATCCTGGGTGGGCTCGGCTACCTCGGCTGGCTCGCGTTCCAGCCCAAGCAAGGTGGTGTCGGTGGACGCGGTGCGGGCGCGCCGCCCGACCTGCCGGTGCCGGTGCTTGCGGCCACGCCGCAAGTCCACGACGTGCCGGTCTATCTCGACGGCGTCGGCTCAGTAAAGGCGTTGAACACGGTCACCGTGCGCTCGCAGGTCGACGGCAAGCTGCTCAAGGTGAATTTTGCTGAAGGCCAGGACGTCAAGAAGGACGACGTGCTGGGCGAGATCGATCCCGCGATCTATCAGGCTCAATACGACCAGGCGGTGGCCACGAAGGCCAAGGACGAAGCACTGCTCGCCAATCAGAAGATCGACCTAGCACGCTATGAGCAACTCGCCGCCAGCAATGCGGGCTCCAAGCAGCAGGCCGACACGCAGCGCGCGCTGGTCGCGCAGCAGGAGGCCATCATCAAGGCCGACCAGGCCCAGATCGACAATGCGCGCACCACACTGGGCTACACCAAGATCGTCGCGCCGATCGCGGGGCGCGCCGGCCTGCGCCAGGTCGACCAGGGCAATATCATCCACGCCTCCGACACCACCGGGCTCGTGATCCTGACCCAGCTACAGCCGATTGCGGTATGGTTCAGCCTGCCGCAGCAGCAGATCATGCGGGTGAACGCCGCGGCCGCGAAGGGCCAGCTGGCCGTCGACGTGTTCGGCAACGACGGCGTCACCGTGATCGATACCGGCAAGTTGACCGGCATCGACAACCAGGTCGATCCGACCACCGGCACGCTGAAGCTGAAGGCGGAGTTGCCGAATGCCAGCTACCAGCTTTGGCCCGGCCAGTTCGTCAATGTCCGCCTCAAGGTCGAGACCCTGCCGCAGGCGATCGTGGTGCCGACCTCGGCGGTGCAGCGCGGTCCGGCCGGGACTTTCAGCTATGTGATCGGTGCCGACAACATCGTCACCGCCAAGCGGGTCACGGTCACGCAGCAGAACGAGCATGAGGCTGTCATCGGCAGCGGCCTGACCACGTCGGACCGCGTCGTGACGACGGGTTTTGCCAATCTCGCGGACGGATCGAAGGTCGTGGTCGGCAAGGACGACGGGCCGCCGGCCGCCGATCTCGCGCCGCGCAAGCGCAGCCGCAATCCCGACGGCAAGAATCCCGACAGCAAGCGTGGGGCGCAAGGCGACGGCTCCAGCAAGGACCAAGGCAAGGACCAAGGCAAAGACCTGGGCAAGGACGGCCAGCAGGACGGGCAGGGCAAGAACGGCGAACATCGCGGCCAGCGCGAGCATAGCGAAGGCGATCAGAAGGGGCAGACCGGGCCGACGCCCGCAGCGGGGGGCGAACAGTCGGGCGGCGCACCGAAGGCGCAGCCATGACCGGCATCCTGACCTCGTAATGTCCGACCTTACAGCGAGCACGCAGCCATGAGCGTCTCCGAACCGTTCATCCGCCGGCCGATAGCCACCTCGCTGCTCGGCATTGCCCTGATGATTGGCGGCGCGCTGGGCTATTGGGCGTTGCCGGTCTCGGCGCTGCCGCAGGTCGATTTCCCGACCGTGCAGGTGACGACGCAGTTGCCCGGCGCAAGTCCCGACGTGGTGGCCTCGCTGATCACGGCGCCGCTGGAGCGGCAGCTCGGGCAGATCCCGTCGCTGTCGTCGATGAACTCGACCAGTTCGTTCGGCGTCAGCCAGATCTCGTTGCAGTTCGACCTCAACCGCGACATCGACGGCGCCACCCAGGACGTCCAGGCCGCGATCAATGCCGCGGCCGGCATCCTGCCGAAGACGCTGCCGTATCCACCGGTCTACGCCAAGGTGAACCCGGCCGACGCGCCGGTCATGACCCTGGCGCTGACCTCGGACACGATCTCGCTGCGGGCGATGAGCGATCTCGCTGACACCATCCTCGGCCAACGGCTGAGCCAGATTTCCGGCGTCGGCCGGGTCTCGATCCTTGGCGGCCTGAAGCCCGCGGTGCGCGTGCAGGCCGATCTCGCCCGGCTCGCGGCCTATGGCATCGCGATGGAGGATTTACGCAACGCAATTGCGGGCGCCAACGTGTCTGGGCCGAAGGGATCGCTCGACGGCGCCCAGCAATCCTACACCATCGCCGCCAACGACCAGATCGCCGCCGCGGACGCCTACCGGCCGATCATCATCGCCTATCGCAACGGCTCGCCGGTCACGATCGGCGACGTCGCGCAGATCGTCGACGGGCTCGAGAACGACCGTACCGGCGGTTGGTACCAGGGCACGCCGGCGGTCATCATCGACATCCAGCGCCAGCCCGGCGCCAACGTCATCGACGTCGTCAAGCAGATCCGGGCCGAAATCCCGCGGCTACAGCGATCGGTCCCGGCCGGCGTCAAGCTGACCGTGGTCTCCGACCGCACGGTGACGATCCGCGCCTCGGTCCACGACGTGCAGTTCACGCTGATCCTGAGCGTCGTGCTGGTGACGCTGGTGGTGCTGTTGTTCCTGCGGTCGCTGCGCGCGACCCTGATCGCCGGCGTCGCGCTGCCGCTGTCGCTAATCACGAGCTTCGGCATCATGTATTTCGCCGGCTTCAGCCTCGACAATCTGTCGCTGATGGCGCTGACCATCGGAACCGGCTTCGTGGTCGACGACGCCATCGTCATGATCGAGAACATCGTCCGCCACATGGAAGACGGCGAGACGGTCATGGAGGCCTCGCTGAAAGGCGCCAGCGAGATCGGCTTCACCGTGATCTCGCTGACTGTGTCGCTGATCGCGGTGTTCATCCCGCTGCTGTTCATGTCCGGCCTGGTCGGCCGCATGTTCCGCGAGTTCGCGCTGACCTTGACGATCGCGGTCGTGACCTCGGCGATTGTCTCGCTGACGCTGACGCCGATGATGTGCTCGCGGCTGCTCAAGAACATCCACGAGGAGATGGCAGTCCCGGGCCTGGCCGCGGTCAGCGGCTTCATCGACGGGATGGTGGAGTTCTATCATCGGACGCTGCTCTGGGTGCTGCGGCGCCAGCGCGCGACGCTGCTGGTGACGTTCGCGACCATCGCGCTGACGCTCGTGATGTATGTGCTGGCGCCGAAGGGCTTTCTGCCGTTGCAGGATACCTCCTCGATCACGGCGGTGACCGAGGCCGGCCCCGACGTCTCGTTCGCCGAGATGCAGCGGCGGCAGGGCGCCGTCTCCGACCTGATCAAGGCCGATCCTGACGTCGTCGGTGTGGTCTCGGTGATCGGCTCGGGCTCGGTCAATCCGACCACCAATGTCGGCCGTCTGGTGATGACACTGAAGCCGCTCGACCAGCGGCGCGACGGCGTCGTCGAGGTGATCGAACGGCTCAAGCAGAAGGTCGCGACGGTGCCCGGCATGACCGTCTACTTCCAGCCGGTGCAGGACGTTCAGATATCGACCCAGTCGAGCCGCTCGCAATACCAGTATACGTTGACCGCGACCGATGCCGCCGAGGTCTCGCAATGGGCGCAAAAGCTCGTCGCCGAGATGCGGCGCGACCCGATCTTCCGCGATGTCTCCTCGGAGGCGCAGGACGGGGGCTTGCGCGCCGCACTCGACGTCAACCGCCAGCGCGCCGGCCAGCTCGGCGTCAATCTGCAGGGCGTCACCGACACGCTCAACGACGCCTTCGCGCAACGGCAGATCTCGACGATCTACGGCCAGGCCAACCAGTACCGCGTGGTGCTCGAGGCGCTGCCGATGTACCAGCGCGATCCGTCGATCCTGGACAAGCTCTATCTGCCCGGCGCCAACGGCGCGCAGGTGCCGCTGTCGGCGGTCGCTACGCTGGTCCGCACCACGGCGCCGCTCGCGATCTCGCACCAGGCGCAATTTCCGTCGGTTTCGCTCAGCTTCAACCTCGCGCCGGGTGAAGCGCTGGGCGATGCGGTCGAGGCGGTGAAGGCGATCGAGACCAGGATCGGAATGCCCGGCAGCATCGTCGGCATCTATTCCGGCGACGCCGCCGAATTCGCGCGTTCGCTGGCCGGCCAGCCCTGGCTGATCCTGGCTGCGATCATCACGATCTACATCGTGCTCGGTGTGCTCTACGAGAGCTACATCCATCCGATCACGATCCTGTCGACGCTGCCCTCGGCCGGCGTCGGCGCCATCCTTGCCTTGATGCTGTGCGGGCAGGACCTCTCGGTGATCGGCCTGATCGGCATCATCCTGTTGATGGGCATCGTCAAGAAAAACGCGATCATGATGATCGACTTCGCGCTGGAGGCCGAGCGCCACAAAGGCATGTCGTCCTATGACGCCATCGTGCAGGCCTGCCTGTTGCGCTTCCGTCCGATCATGATGACGACACTGGCGGCGCTGTTCGGCGCGCTGCCGCTCGCGATCGAAAGCGGCACCGGCGCCGAGCTGCGCTTCCCGCTCGGTATCTCGATCATCGGCGGCCTGCTGCTGAGCCAACTGCTGACGCTCTACACCACGCCCGTGATCTATCTCGCGCTCGACCGGCTCAATCGCCGGATCGAGCGCGCCGTGCCGGACCCAGGCCGCGGCGGCCCGCCGATCGCGGGCGCCACCGAGGGCATGCAGTGATCTCGATCTCGGAGCCCTTCATCCGCCGGCCGGTGGGCACCACCTTGCTGGCGATCGGGCTGTTCCTGGTCGGGATCGTCGCCTACGAGTTCCTGCCGGTGTCGTCGGTTCCGAACGTCGACTTCCCGACTATCCGCGTGTCGGCATCCCGTCCCGGCGCCGATCCGTCGGTGATGGCCTCGACCGTCGCCGCGCCGCTGGAGCGCAAGCTCGGCACTATCTCGGGCGTCGACCAGATCACCTCGACGAGCTCGCTCGGCATGACAAGCATTCAGGTGCAGTTCTCGATCGGCCGCAACATCGACCGCGCCGCGCGCGACGTGCAGGCCGCGATCAATGCCTCGCTCGCCGACCTGCCGAGCGACCTGCCGTCGCTGCCCAAATTCCGCAAGACCAACCCGGCCGCGGCACCCGTGTTCGTGCTGGCGCTGACCTCGAAGACGATCTCGACCAGCGCGATGTACGATGTTGCCGACACCGTGCTGGCGCAGCGCATCTCGCAAGTGCCTGGCGTCGGAGAGGTCACCGTCAGCGGTGCCGACCAGCCGGCGGTACGCATCGCGCTCAATCCGGTGTCGCTGGCCAATGCCGGGATCGCGACCGATGACGTCCGGCTCGCCATCATTAGCGCCAATCCGCTGGGCCCGGTCGGCATCTTCAATGGCGACCGGCTGGCCGAGACGCTCTCGATCAACAAGCAGATGCGGACCGCGGCCGAGTTCCGCGACATCCTCATCAAGAGCTCGAACGGCAATTTCGTCCGCCTCTCCGACGTCGCCGAGGTCGAGGATTCCGTCCGCAACTCGCGCTCGATCGCCTGGTTCAACAAGCAGCCGGCAGTGCTGATCCAGATCACCAAGCAGGGTGACGCCAACGTCATCGAGACCGTCGACAGCGTCCGCAGGATGCTGCCGGAACTGAAGAAGTGGATCCCGGCCGGCGTCGAAATCTCGACGCTGGTCGATCGCACCGGAACGATCCGCGCCAGCGTCCAGGACATGCAGTTCACGCTGCTGGCGACCGCCATGCTTGTCATGGTCGTGGTGTTCGTGTTCCTGCGCCGGATCGTGCCGACGATCGCCGCCGGCGTCTCGGTACCGCTGGCGCTGGCCGGCACCTGCGCCGGGATGTGGCTCGCCGGCTTCTCGATCGACAATCTGTCGCTGATGGCGCTCGCGATCTCGGTCGGCTTCGTGGTCGACGATGCCATCGTGATGATCGAGAACATGTACCGCAATCTCGAGCAGGGCATGGCGCCGTATCCGGCCGCGGTCGAGGGCGCCAAGCAGATCGGCTTCACGGTGCTGTCGATCTCGCTGTCGTTGATCGCGGCCTTCACGCCGCTGATCTTCATGGACGGGATCGTCGGCCGGTTGTTGCGCGAATTCTCGCTGACCCTGACCTTTGCCATCATCGTGTCGACGCTGGTGTCGGTGACGATCACACCGATGATCTGCGCGCACTACATCAAGGAGGCGACCTCGGACCATGCCACCTGGTACGACCGTGCCATCGAGGGCGCGCTGTCGCGGGTCGTGGCGTTCTATGCGTCGACCTTGCGGAGTGTGCTCGGATACCCCTGGCTGACGATGGTGGTGTTCACCGCAACCGTCGCGCTGACGGTGGTGCTCTACTACAAGACGCCGAAGGGCTACTTCCCGACCGACGACAGCGGTTTTGTGATCGGCTCGACCCGGGCGTCGGCGGATATCTCGTTCCAGGCGATGCTCCAGTTGCAGCAGCGGCTCGCCGACATCGTGATGGCCGATCCGGCGGTCGCCGGCATCGGCTCGTCGGTCGGCTCCGGCGGCGGCCCGGGCGGCGCCACCTCCAACCGCGGCACCATGTTCATCAGCCTGAAACCGCCGGAGGAGCGGGGAGGCATGTCGACCGCACAGGTGATCGACCGGCTGCGCCGCAATTTGTTCATGGTGCCGGGCATTCGGCTGTTCATGTTCGCTGCCCAGGACATCCGCACCGGCGGCCGGCAGAGCGATTCCGACTACCAGTACACGCTCTCTTCGACCGATCTCGATCTGTTGCAGAAATGGGCACCGCTGGTCGCCAAGCGCATGGAGACGGTGGAGGGCATCACGGATGTCTCGTCCGATCGCGATCCCGGCGGTCTGCAGCTCAACCTGGTGATCGACCGCAAGATCGCCTCCAGCCTCGGCGTCCGCGTCCAGGACATCGACAACGCGCTCAACAACGCATTCTCGCAGCGGCAGATCTCGTACATCTACACCCAGCGTAACCAGTACGTCGTGGTGCTCGAGATCGATCCGAAATTCCAGAGTGATCCGTCGAACCTCGAGCGCATCTATGTCGCCGGCGCCAATGACGTGCAGGTGCCGCTATCGGCGCTCGTGCACACCCAGCGCGGCCTGTCGGCGCTCGCGGTCTATCACTCCGGCGGCTTCCCCTCGACAACGGTGTCGTTCAACCTGCTGCCGGACGTGCCGCTGGAGGTGGCGACGACGAACATCCAGCAGGCGGTCAACGAGCTGCATATGCCCGAAGGCATTCGCGGCAGCTTCGACGGCAATGCCGGCGATTTCAACAAGACCAGCGGGCGGCAGCCGCTGCTGATCCTCGGCGCGCTGATCGCGATGTATATCGTGCTGGGGGTGCTCTATGAGAGCCTGGCGCATCCGATCACCATCATCTCGACACTGCCGTCGGCCGGCCTCGGCGCCTTGCTGGCGCTCCAGGTGACCAACACGCCGCTGACGGTGATCGCCTTCGTCGGCATCATCCTCTTGATCGGCATCGTCAAGAAGAACGGCATCATGATGGTCGACTTCGCGCTCGAGGCCGAGCGGCATCAGGGGCTGTCGTCACGGGATGCAATCTTCGAGGCCTGCCGGGCCCGTTTCCGCCCGATCCTGATGACGACCATGGCCGCGCTGTTCGCCGGCATTCCGCTGGTGATCGCGACCGGCCCGGGCACCGAGCTGCGCCGGCCGCTCGGCATCACCATCATCGGTGGCCTGTTCGTGTCGCAGGTCCTGACGCTCTACACCACGCCGGTGATCTATCTGCTGATCGACCGACTGCGCCGGCGCCGCGAGCCTTCAGGCGTGTACGCGCCGGCGGAATAGGTTGAATTGTACGGCTCCGCGCGCGTATAGCGAAGCGATGTCCGACCCGACCGAAGCAAAGCCAGATATTGCCGACGAGATCGAGGATTGCCCGCATTGCGGCAAGCCGCTGCCGTTGTGCATCTGCGACAGCGTCACGCCCATTGAAAGCCGCATCCAGCTCCTGATCCTGATCCATCCGCAGGAGCAGGACAGGGCGCTCGGCACCGCGCGGCTGCTGGCGCGGCATTTCGAGAACGCCGTGGTCCGGATCGGGCTGTCCTGGCCGAGCCTCGCCAAGGCGCTCGGCCGGCCGGTGCCGGATCCGTCACGCTGGGCGGTGCTCTATCTCGGCTCGGCCAAGGTCGAAGACCTCGATACCGATGCCGAGATCGTCGCGATCAACCGTAAGGGCGAGCTCGAGCCGCATCAGCGGGCGATCCTCTCCGACATCGAGGGCATCGTCCTGCTCGACGGCACCTGGAGCCAGGCCAAGGCGCTGTGGTGGCGCAATGCCTGGATGCTGAAGTGCCAGCGGGTGATTCTCGGACCGAAGCGGCCCTCGCGCTACGGCAAGCTGCGCCGGGAACCGAGGCGCGACGGTCTGTCGACCATCGAGGCGGCCGCGATCCTGCTGGCCGGGCTGCAGAAGCGGCCGGATATTGCCGCAACCTTAACCGATAGTTTCGACCGGATGCTGGCGAGATTCAGCGAAGTGCAGGCCAAAATGCCGGAATTGGCGCCAAAACCCAAAAAGCGGGACTTCCGGAGGCGTCGGCGTTAGTTGCGCGATTGGTTGCCTATCGAAGAGAGGGCGTATATGAAGTCCGCCGCAAGGGGCCACGTGGCGGAGTGGTTACGCAACGGTCTGCAAAACCGTGTACACCAGTTCAATTCTGGTCGTGGCCTCCACTCATCTCATCAATGGCTTGCAGCCAACAAATGAGAAGCCGCATCAGCTCGCGGCGTACCAACCTTCAGGAAACGGAATCAGCGGCCACGGCGCCTGGTTGTCATTGGCAGCGCGCGGTGGCGGCTGAATGCGGGGCGAGGGCTGGGCCACGAAATCCTCCTGAGCAATAGGCGCGATCGCCGTTCGCACGGCGTCAAGCAGCAGATCAAATTCGACTTCGCTCATCGCGCTCTCCGAGGTTCGAGAGCGCCATGGTCGCAAAACTGTCTTCGGTCGGGATTGAGCGATTCGTTCGAATTTTATGAAAAGAACGATGGCGCCCGCTTTGGTTAATAAATGACTGATGACCCCTTGGGGAACCTAGGTCGGCATGGCCGCACCTCGTGTGAGACAAATCACATGTTTCGAAAAACTCTTCCCGGAATTCCCGGCAATATTCATAGCCGTCAAATATCGCAGGAATTTTAGGGAGACGTGACAATGAAGGCGAGCATTGCAGAACCGTCGCCAGTCGCATCTCGCATCGATCCTCGGCTCTTGCTGACATGGTTCGCCAGCAGGACAGCGCTGGGCGCCGTGGGCAACTCCCAAGACGGCGTAGGTCGTCTACGCCAGCTGTCTATCGCCTCTGCGCAGCGGAAATTCCCGACGCGCCTTCGCGACCGCGATCATGCCAGCCTGGCGAGGTCGTCCGGCAACATGGCCTTGAATTGGGTCAGCACCTGCCGCGCCTTCGTCGGTGGCAAGGTGATCGCGTGACGGACGGCAGCCGCGATCAGCGTCATCGTCAATCCCGAGAGCGTGGCGAGGGTGGCGGCCGGCATGTTGGGCACAACCCGCTTGACCGTGTCGGACAACAGGGCTGAGAGCACGGCCATGTCGTCAGCATCGAGCTTTTGCAGGGCGCGGTCGGCCTGCGTTGCCTGCCAGATGTCGCGCATGACAGGCTCGCGCATGAACATCTCGTAGTAGCTGTCGACGATCCGGCAGAGCGCCGGGTGCAGGTCGCGCGCGGCCGCAACACTTGCCAGATCGCGCCTGACGCAATCGCGCCCGACGGCATTGTGCCGTTCCGCCAGCGTGCCAATGATGGCGGCCTTGTCCGGGAAATATTGATAGAGCGAGCCGAATGCGACACCGCTGCGTTCGACGATGTCGCTCATGCGGAAGGCCTCGCTGCCCTTTTCCGCCATGATCTCGGTCGCGCAGGCGAGGATGCGCTCGAAACGCTCGCGGCTGCGCTGCTGCGTCGGGGCAAGCCGCGCCAGCCCGGGCAGGGGAGCTTCCGCCGCAGGCGCGGCCTTTCGTCTCGCCATCTCTGTCCTCCACAAACGGGGTTGACGTTTCTAATACGAGAGTTTATCACATTTCACAAATACGAGTACCTCTCGCATTTTGAGGTGGAGCGATGCGCAGTGTCCTGACCTCGGGCTTGCTGTGGTTTTCTGCACTCGGCTGCGGCCTGCTTGCCGGGCTTTATTTCGCGTTCTCGGCTTTCGTCATGACCGCGCTCGGCCGGATCGATCAGGCCGCCGGCATCTCGGCGATGAACGCGATCAGTGTCGACATCGTGCGCTCGCTGTTCATGCCGGTCTTCCTCGGCACCACGCTGTCCTGCGCGGCGCTGGTGGTGCTCGGCGCGCTGCGCTGGCAGGAGCCGGGTGCAATTGCGATGATTTGCGGCGGCGTCCTCTATGTGGTCGGCATGTTCATCGTCACTGTTGTCTTCAACGTGCCGCTGAACGATCAGCTTGCGGCGGTCGATCCCGCGAGCGCTGCGGCTGCGCCGGTCTGGGCGCGCTATCTGACCGACTGGACCATCTGGAACCACGTCCGGACCATCGCCTCGCTTGCGGCGACCACGCTGTTCATCGTCGCCATCGCCGCGCGATAGCGCGTTCTCCGGTTCAATCGGAACGGGGCGGGGCACGCGCTTCGCATTTTGTGCACGATTTGTACTCGTAAGGCACCGTCGCTAAGGAAGTGGCGCCGCACGCCGATGTGCGGCCGACCGCCAGGAGAATTTCAATGAAGTTTATTTTGCCGGCACTGCTCGTCATGGGTTTGGCGCTGATCGCGGTGCCCGCGTCCGCCGCCGATAACCGCAACGTCTCTGTGGTCAACGAGACCGGATACGCCATCAAGTTTCTCGGCTTCAACGGGCCCGACGACGGCCTCGACGAATGGGAGAACGAGCTTGAGGGCACGCTGAAGAATCAGGACACCGCCTATGTCGAATTCGGCAACGACGACGAAGGCTGCGTCTGGAACATCAAGGTCGACTGGGCGAACTACGACGAGTCGGTGCTGTGGAAGAACGTCAACCTCTGCAAGCTGAACGTTCTGCGGCTGCGCTACGACCCCGGCACCAAGACCACCTCGTTCACCGCGGAATGATGTCGGGAGCGGGTGGTGCCCTTGGGGAATCACGGTGCGGCTCCAATGCCGCGCCGTTGGGTCCATCCGGGCGCCGGCGGTGCCAATGCTGGGACAGCCGGGACAGGCCTGCATCTCCCGGGACGCCGGCAAACCCTTGCACCGCAGGGGGTTACCGTCCCGCGCTAAAGTTTCGCCGGAGGCCCATTTGGTTCTTTGCAAGGCCGAAAGGCTTTGTTATACGCTGCCGGCTCGCGAACGTTTTGTTCGCCTATTCCTCGGTAGCTCAGCGGTAGAGCATTCGACTGTTAATCGAATGGTCGCTGGTTCGAATCCAGCCCGGGGAGCCAGCTTGCTGGCCCCATCAACATCCATCACCAGATCACAAGCCTGTGGCTCGCCGCAGACAGACAAAAATCGTCGTCAAATCGACTCAATAGCCGTCGACACTTCGTCTCGCCGGGTCTTGAGAGGTGATTTTGATGGCGATTAACCTGATCGACCTGTCGATGCCGCAGCCGACACTGGTTCCGAACGATGCCCCGGACATCAGTGATGATGAGTGCGTTCGCCTGCTCGCAAAAGCAGTCGAGGAACATGATTCCGAGCATCTCGACGAAGTAGCCCGCCTGATCGGCCGGCTTGCCGTCACGATCGAATAGGCTGCACGGCGAAGCGCGTTCCGGGAGCATTCTTTGCGCGTCGACGCGTGTTGCGTTTTGGCGGAGCTTGTTCCAAAAGATGGCCCTGTTCTAGCTTCTCCAGCGGCAATGCCGCGACTTGCAGGGTCCCGCCAATGACCGGTTTTTCGACCGCGCGCCAGTACATGGTCGATGGTCAGGTGCGTCCGAGCGACGTGACCGATGATCGTATTCTCGATGCCATGCTGACCGTGCCGCGCGAGGTATTCGTGCCGGCCAGCAAGCAGGCGCTTGCCTATCTGGATCTCGATCTCGATGTGACCGAGGGCGGCGCGGTGCGGCGCTACCTGATTACGCCGGCGCTGCTTGCCAGGATGCTGCAGGCCGCCGAGATCAAGGCCACCGATCGTGTGCTGGTGGTCGGCTGCGCAACCGGCTACGCCGCCGCCATCGTGGCGCGCTTTGCCGCAGAGGTCAGCGCAACCGAGGGCGATCCGGCGCTTGCCGCAAAAGCGACCACCGCGTTGGCCCAACTCGGAGTCCAGAATGTGACCGTCAAGACCGCAGCGGCCGCCGACGGCGATGCCGCGGGTGCGCCGTTTGACGTCATTGTTCTCAACGGTGCGACCGCCGTTGTTCCGACCGGGCTGTTTGGCCAGCTCAAGGAGGGGGGCCGGCTGGTCGGGGTGTTCGGCCTGACGCCGCCGCCACGCGCCACCCTCGTTACTCACTCCCACGGGGATTTCGGACATCGCGAGCTGTTCGACGCCACCGCCCCCGTGCTGCCCGGGTTCGAGCAGCTTCCCGCCTTCGTCTTCTGACCGCTACCGCGCTGCGCTAGCTGAAAAAATCCCGTTCTGAATCAGAAGTGTGGCCCGTTTGCCCCATGTGAAGAGTTTCCACCGTGTTCCGTTGCGGGGTAGTTCCGTTGCCCTTAGCTGCGGACTAAGGTGAGGCGGGACTCACTTCGTCTGAAGCGACCGCCGGACTGACTTGCGTGTGGGAGACGGCGACTACAATGATTGGATTACCGGGGATGCGTGGGGTGAAGGTTGTCACCGCGGCTGCGACTGCCGTCCTTCTGTTGGCTGAACTGGGGCCCGTGCCCGCGCTCGCCGATACTATCGAGGCCGCGCTGGTGCGGTCCTACCAAAACAATCCTCAGCTGAACGCGCAACGCGCGCTGGTGCGCGCGACTGACGAAAATGTTCCGCAGGCGCTATCAGGCTACCGTCCGAGGGCCTCGCTGACGGTAACCGGCGGATATCAATACTCCGATCAGCAGCCGACGGGCATCAAGGACTCGATCCACGGCACCCAGAATCCGGCCAGTGCCGGCCTGACGGTGAACCAGTCGCTGTTCAACGCGCAGACCCCACACAAGGTGCGCGCAGCCGAAAGCCAGGTCTCGTCGGCACGCGAAGGTCTGCGCGTGCTCGAGCAGACCGTCATCCTGAGCGCGGCCACGATCTACATGGACTATCTGCGCGACTCGGCGATCGTCGAGGTCCAGCGCAGCAACACGCGCGTGCTGGAACAGACGCTGAAGCAGACTCAGGACCGCTTCAATGTCGGCGAGGTGACGCGGACCGACGTCGCGCAATCCGAGGCGCAGCTTGCAGCCGGCAGAACCCAGCAGCTCACCGCGGAATCGAACCTGACGACGACGCGATCGAATTTCCGCCGCATCATCGGCAACGAACCGCAGAACCTTGCGCCCGGCGCGCCGGTCGACCGCTTCCTGCCGGCGACGCTTGCGGCCGCCGTCGAGCTTGGCCTGACCCAGAATCCGAACGTCACCTCCGCGATGTTCGGCGTCGACGTCAATTTCCTGCAGACCAAGGTTGCCGAGGGCGCGCTGCTTCCGACGGTTGGTTTGCAGGCGACGGTGACCGAAGGCTACCAGCAGCAATTGTCGGTGAACCGCCTCTTCAATGCGGCGGCCAACGTTCAGATCTCAGTGCCGATCTATCAGGGGGGCACGGAGTACTCGCTGATCCGGCAGTCCAAGGAATCGTTGGCGCAGCAGCGCCTCGTTCTGGAACAGACCCGCGATCAGGCCCGCGCCAACGTCGTTACCGCATGGGGCCAGCTGGTCGCCGGCAAGTCGCAGGTGGCGTCGGCACAGGCGCAGGTGACGGCGTCCGAGATCGCGCTGAACGGCGTGCGCGAAGAAGCCAAGGCCGGCCAGCGCACCACGCTCGACGTGTTGAACGCGCAGCAGGCGCTGGTCAACGCGCGCAATGCGCTGGTCACCGCGCAGCACGACCGCGTCGTTGCGTCCTACAACGTGCTGAGCGCGGTCGGCCGGCTGTCACCGCAGGTGATGGGCCTTTCGACCAACGTCTATGATCCGAGCGTGCATTACCAGCAGGTGCGCGACAACTGGGCCGGCGTGCGCACGCCCGACGGCCGCTAAACGCCTTTGCTTCGAAATACCCTGCACATCATCGTCGCTTGTCGCGCCATGTTTGTGGTTCTGAGTTAATCAGGACCACAAGCAGGTGCGTTTGCTTGCAATCGATAATTGGCCTGACATACCGTTTTGTCGGGCAGCAAGGCGATTCGCGGCGCGCCGGCGTAGCGTGATGAAAGGTGCGACGCCACCTCTGATCACGCTGCAGTGGGCGACACGAAGCTTGCACAAAGCCTCGGGCGGGCTTGATCTGGGGACAAGTCGGGCGGGAGCAATGAAAATCTCCGCCCGCATCATCGGAACCGGCGAATCCTCTTGGGCTTGATGTAAAATAGTTTCGATGTGGAGTCGGAGATGACGCAACCTGCGAAGGTCCAAGAGCCCTCGATGGAGGAGATCCTGGCGTCGATCCGTCGCATCATTGCCGACGACGAGGCAAAGCCGGCTGCGGCCGAGAAGCCTGCGGCTGCCGCGGCAGCGCCGCCGAAGGTCGAGCCGCCACCAGCAGCCAAGCCCG
>NZ_JACMYO010000009.1 GCF_020889685.1 Bradyrhizobium oropedii | reverse complement strand
GGGACTCTCCGCGAATGCGTCTCTCGCCGTCCTCGCGGAGACTCCCCCTCATCCCGACCTTCTCCCCGCAGGCGGGGAGAAGGGGAAGATCAGCCCCGGGCAAGCTTTCACGATTTCGGAATAATGGAAAAATACCGCTGAGTTGCCCGACGTGTCAAGTTGCCGAGTCGGTCGCTGGTAGCCGCCGGCTACTTTGCATGGGGTTGTTTTCGATATTTGACAGGTTCCCGACGCTGCAGGATGTGGAAAAGCTCAAGAAGGGGCCGCTCTCGCCACCCGTCATTGCGAGGAGCGAAGCGACGAAGCAATCCATCTATCCCCGAGAGGATCGATGGATTGCTTCGCTTCGCTCGCAATGACGGGAGTGGCGGTGGCTTAGCCCCGGCCGACGAACGGCATCTTGGTCGCCATGACAGTCATGAACAACACGTTGGCGTCGAGCGGCAGCCCGGCCATGTAGGCGACGGCGTCGCCGACCGCTTTCGCATCCATGCGCGGCTCGTGCTTGGTGGTGCCGTCCGGCTGCAGCACGCCGGGGCCGTTGACCATGCGGTCGGTCATCGGGGTCGCGGCATTGCCGATGTCGACCTGGCCGACCGCGATGTCATACATGCGGCCGTCGAGGTTGGAGGCCTTGGTGAGGCCGGTGATGGCGTGCTTGGTCGAAGTGTAGGCCGCCGAGAACGGCCGCGGCGCATGCGCCGAGATCGAGCCGTTGTTGATGATGCGGCCGCCGCGCGGGGTCTGGTCCTTCATGATGCGGAAGGCGTGCTGGGTGCACAGGAACGGCGCGGTGAGGTTGGTGTTGACGACGGCCTGCCACTGCTCGAGCGGCAGGTCCTCGAAATTCACCGGCGGCGCGCCCATGCCGGCATTGTTGAAGAGAACGTCGAGCCGGCCATAGGTCGCCTTCACCTTGTCGAACAGGGCTGCGATCGCGGCCGGGTTGGCCATGTCGGCGGTGACGCACAGGCTCTTGCCGGCGGGGCCGAGCTTGGCGGTCTCCTCCAGCATCTCCAGGCGGCGCCCGACCAGCACCACGGTGTAGCCCTTGTCCATCAGAGCGAGCGACGCGGCGCGTCCGACGCCGGTGCCGGCGCCCGTCACGAGTGCGATCTTGCTGGTTGCCTCAGTCATCCGAGTTTCCTCTTACTTGGTTTTTGCTTCGGTTTCGTTCTTGTAGGGTGGGCGTGGAATGTTCTGATGCGCCGCGCGCAGCGCAGCCGACCAGCGCGAGCGCAAATCGTGGAAATAGGGCTCGCCGGCCTCGATGCGGTGGTTGAGATCGGCCTCGCAGGCGTCGGTGCGCACCACCAGCACGTCGATCGGCAGGCCGACGCCGAGATTGGAGCGCATCGTCGAGTCCATCGAGATCAGTCCCGTTTTGAGCGCCTCATAGAGCTCGACGTCGTAGTGCATGGCGCGATCGAGCACCGGCTTGCCGTATTTGTGCTCGCCGATCTGCAAATACGGTGTGTCGGTGGTGCATTCGATGAAATTCCCGGCGGTGTAGACCATGAACAGGCGCATCCGCGACCCCTTGATCTGGCCGCCGAACAGGAACGAGACGTCGAAGGAGATATCTTCGGAGCGCAGCGCGTCGCCCTCGGTGGAATGCACCGAGCGGATGGCGCGGCCGATCCGCTGAGCCGCCTGGAACATGGTCGGGGCGTTCATCAGCGTCTCGAGCTCGCCGGTGTCCGGATTTTCCATGCCCTCAGTCAGGGTCGACAGCACCGACTGGCTGATCGCCAGATTGCCGGCGCTGGCGATCGCCATGATGCGCTCGCCGGGTGTCGAGAAGATGTGCAGCTTGCGGAAGGTCGAGACATTGTCGAGGCCGGCATTGGTGCGCGTATCGGCGATCATGACAAGGCCGTCTCGCACCAGAATTCCGCAGCAATAGGTCATTTCCAGTCCCCAACGATCCGAGTTTCTCGGCGCAGAACGTGTAGCCAATTTCGAGGTCGCATCCAACCCTAATTCCCCGTGACGGGACATGCGGTCGCTGGTCAAAAAGGGCAGAGGCCGATCGCGGAGACGGCCTGTCGGCGTCTGTTCCAGCCGACGGCTGCTCGGAATTGCGGGGCGACGGCCTTGCTCTGCGTTGCGCGCAGCCGGCAATGATCAGCGCCCCCTGTCATTGCGAGGCACCTGGCGTTGTGGTCGACTGCCTGCAATCGACAAGAACAAAAGAATTCCGGGAGGCGAGAATGTCGTTCAAACTGGCCGCATGCATCATGGCACTGGGTGTCGCGGCGATGGCCGCGAGCCCGGCATCGGCGCAGAAGAAGGGCGGCACGCTCCGGCTCTATCACAACGACAATCCGCCCTCGACCTCGCTGCTCGAGGAGTCCACGATCGCTTCGGTGATGCCGTTCGCGGCGGTCTTCAACAACCTCGTGGTGTTCGATCCGTCCAAGGTGCACGAAAGCATCGATACCGTGATCCCCGATCTCGCCGAGAGCTGGTCGTGGGATTCCACCAGCACAAAGCTCACCTTCAGGCTGCGCCACGGCGTGAAATGGCATGACGGCCAGCCGTTCACGGCCAGGGACGTCCAATGCACCTGGCGGATGCTGATCGGCAAGAGCGAGACCCAAGACTCCAAAACCCAGGACTTCAAGCGCAACCCGCGCAAGGTTTGGTACTCGAAGCTCAGGGACGTCAGCGTCAATGGCGACGATGAAGCGACCTTCGAATTGACCGAGCCGCAGCCCGGCCTGCTGGCGCTGCTCGCCAGCGCCTTCTCGGTGGTCTATCCCTGCCATGTGCCGCAGCAGGTGATGCGCACCAAACCGGTCGGCACCGGACCGTTCAAGTTCGTCGAGTTCCGGCGCGGCGATTCAATCCGTCTCGTCCGTAACCCGGATTACTTCAAGAAAGACCGGCCGTATCTTGACGAGATCGCGGTGCGCTCGATCGACAGCCGCGCCACGCGCATGCTGGCCTTCGCGACCGGCGACTACGACATCACCTTTCCGTCCGACGTCAGCATTCCCCTGATGAAGGACGTCAAGGCGCGGGCGCCGAACGCGATCTGCGAGATGACGTCGACCAATCTGCAGATCAATCTCCTGGTCAACCGCGTCAATCCGCCGTTCGACAATCCGGACATTCGCAAGGCGATGTCGCTGGCACTGGATCGCAAGGCCTTCAACAGTATCCTGTTCGAGGGCACCGGGCGGCTCGGCGGCGCGATGCAGGCAAGGCCGGAAGGCGAGTGGGGCATGCCGCCCGAGATACTGTCGACGTTGATGGGCTACGGTCCCGACAGCGAGAAGAACCTCGCGGACGCGCAGGCGATCATGCAGAAGCTCGGCTACAGCGATGCCAAGCCGCTGTCGATCAAGATCCAGACCCGCAATCTGCCGACCTATCGCGACCCGGCCGTGATCCTCGCCGACCAGCTCAAGAAGATCTACATCATAGCCGAGCTCGATATCCTGGATACGCCGCGCTGGTACTCGCGGCTGCAACGCAAGGATTACACGATCGGCCTCAACGTCACCGGCGTCAGCGTCGACGATCCCGACGGCAATCTGGTCGAGAACTATTCCTGCAACTCGGAGCGCAACTACACCCAGTATTGCAATGCCGAGGTCGACAAACTGCTCGCGGCGCAGTCGCGCGAGGTCGACAAGGACAAGCGCCGCAAGATCGTGTTCGACATCGAGCGCCTCTTGGTCGACGACGCCGCGCGGCCGGTCATCCTGCACTCATCGGCCGGCAATTGCTGGCAGCCCTACGTGAAGAACTTCCATCCGCACGACAACAGCCAGTACAACAATCTGCGTTTCGAGGACGTCTGGCTGGACAAGTGACGCATCTGCCCCGCTGGCAACGACATGCGCCGTCGTCCTCGTGCGTTTCGCGTCTTCACTCATTCACGTGACCAGGAGCGGGTGGCTGTTCCTGCGCACACGCGTGGTCCCCGGGCTGATCGCCGGCTGCCAAGGTTGCGGCGGCACCCGTCAGTCAGACCGCGTAGGGATCCATTGGGATATCCGAAGCCGCTACGGGAGCTCGGATATCAGCTTGGTCCACTCGGCCTCGGGCCACGCCCGCGAGGTGCAGGTTCGAATGTTTCCCATTGAGCTGAGGGCAAGCGCGAGTTTTGTAATGCTGTCGCCGAGGGGCGCTTCGGCGAGGAGAAGAATGTCATGCTCGCCGGAGGTGAGATAGACCTCCTTGATTTCGACACCGAGCTTCTGGGCGAGTTCTCTCGCCGCTCGGCTGCGCTTGGGAGCTTCCTTGACGTTACGAATTCCCTGGTCGGTCCAGTCGATCCTCAATATGAATGTTGCCATGTCGTCCTCCAAGGGTTGTGCATTCCCTTGTCTGCCGCGTGCGCGGCAGGCGAACTTGCTTCACGTTGGAGTTGAAGGAGCGCCACATAAGGCAGGCGCTGCTTTCAGACTGAGATGCCTGCCGATGGCCTGACCGCTGCCCGTTCTGTCAAACGGCGACGTCGGCCCGTCCCGTCTCAAAGAGCAGCTCGGTGCAGACTACGCCATGTCCTTTGCTCGAGAAAGAGGCTCCCCGTGTTGTGATCGGAAACGCGCGGCGAGGCTCGGCGATCAAAATTTCGCGTAAGCGACGGCGCTGTGTCGTGATCACACGCTGCGCACGAGGATGACGGCCGCACGAGGCCTTCGCGAGCCGGGCTGCCATCTGGCGCAAGTCAGGTGTGGGTGTAGTCGCCGGGTTTCAATCCGAGCGCTTTCACAGCCGCTTCGGGAAGCGGCCCCCAGGCTTCGATCGTTTCATTCGGGGCCATCATGTCCGCAATGATCGCCGTGGCCTTCGCCGCGTCTCCTTCAGCCACGAAGAAGACCGAGCGAACAGGCGGACCGCCGCCCAACGGCGCAGTTGTTACGAGGACAACCTGACCATTTGCCATGTTCTTTTATACCGCTATGGCAGCGCTGTTTCCACGGATCTCATGGATCGATCCCAGCGATCCGGCCGCCGACCGGGCGCCAAAAGCGAAGCTGCTCCCGTATTGCATCGTCGTGGCTCGAACACCAAATAGCAGAATGGGACGCAGAACCGCTCCAGGAGCGAGAGCGTGGCCAGCAAGAGAGCAAGCGAAGAGCTCCCCGTTATTGCGCGCTTTGAGGTGCGCCGCCGCAATTGCCTCGCGCCGGACGGCTCGATGATCCGGCCGCTTCCCGCCTTCGCCACCGACGCCAGGTTAGTTGTCGAGCTTTACCAGTCGATGGTGCTCCTGCGCCTGTTTGACCGAAAGGCTGTTGCATTGCAGCGTACCGGTCGGCTGGGAACCTATGCCGTTTCGCTCGGCCAGGAAGCGGTGTCGGTCGGTGTCGCCAGTGCGATGCGGGAAGATGATGTTCTGCTGCCCTCCTATCGCGACAATGGCGCGTTGCTCTGGCGTGGCGTCAAGCTGGAGGAGATCCTGCTTTTCTGGGGCGGCGATGAACGGGGCAATCAATTCTCCGGTCCTGTCCACGATTTCCCGTTCTGCGTTCCGGTCGGATCACAGGCGCCGCATGCCGCCGGTGTCGCCTATGCCTTCAAGCTGCGCAGGGAGCCGCGTGTCGCCGTCTGCCTGTTCGGCGACGGCGCCACCTCGAAAGGCGATGTCTACGAAGCCATGAATTTTGCCGGCGTGCACAAATTGCCACTTGTGTTCGTCGCCACCAATAATCAATGGGCCATTTCGGTACCGTTGCGGCTGCAGACCGCTTCTGAAACGTTGGCCCAGAAGGCCATCGCTGCCGGATTCAGCGGCGAGCAGGTGGACGGGTGTGACGTGGTGGCGATGCGCGCCGCGGCCGAGGAGGCCATTCTCGCTGCCCGCGACGGCAAGGGGCCTCACTTCATCGAAGCGGTCACCTACCGGCTCGGCGATCACACGACGTCCGATGATGCACTGCGTTATCGTTCGGCCGACGAAGTCCAGGCACATTGGAAGGAGGAGCCGATCGCGCGCCTCAGGTCCTATCTTGTGAGGCAGAAGATGTGGACCAAGGCGGACGAGGAGCAGCTTGCCGCCGAGTGCCATGAGCGGATCGAGGCGGCGGTGCAGCGCTATCTGACGATGCCGCCGCGCCGGCCAGAGACCATGTTCGACAATCTCTATGCCGATCTGCCCGAGGCGTATGCCGCGCAGCGTCGCAAACTCGCGGGAGAGGACGATGCCTGAAGTGACGTTGGTCGAAGCCATCAATCTGGCGCTCGGCCGCGCCATGGCGGACGATCCCGACGTGGTCGTGCTCGGCGAGGATGTCGGCGTCAATGGCGGCGTCTTCCGCGCGACCGTCGGCTTGCAGGAGCGCTTCGGTCCGGAGCGCGTCCTCGATACGCCGCTTGCCGAGCTCCTGATCAGCGGGCTCTGCGTCGGCATGGCCGCGCAGGGGCTGAAGCCCGTCGGCGAAATCCAGTTCATGGGATTTATTTATCCCTGTCTCGATCAGCTGGTGAATCACGCATCACGGATGCGCAATCGTACCCAGGGACGACTCACCTGTCCGATGGTCCTGCGCACGCCGCATGGTGCCGGCATTCGCGCGCCCGAGCATCATTCCGAAAGCACCGAGGCGATGCTCGCCCACATTCCGGGCTTGCGTGTCGTCATGCCTTCGTCGCCGGAGCGCGCCTATGGACTTCTGCTCGCCGCGATCCGCGATCCCGATCCGGTAGTATTCCTGGAGCCGACGCGGTTGTACCGCGCGGCGAAAGGCGAGGTGGATGACAACGGCGAAGCCTTGCCGCTCGATCTCGCCTTTATCCTGCGGGAGGGGCGCGACGTCACGCTGATCAGCTGGGGCGCGATGCTGAAGGAAACGATGGCCGCAGCGGACGCGCTTGCCGACGAGGGCATCGCTGCCGAGGTTATCGACCTCGCCACGCTCAAGCCCTACGATGAAGACACCGTGCTCGGTTCGGTCACAAAGACCGGGCGCTGCGTCATCGTGCATGAGGCCGCGCACACCGGCGGATTTGGTGCGGAGATCGCCGCCCTGATCGCCGAGCGCGGACTATCCTCGCTGCTCGCACCCGTGACCCGCGTTACCGGCTACGACACGATCGTCCCGATGGCTCGCCTTGAACAGAGCTACATGCCGTCGGTCGGACGCATCGTGGCCGCCGCCCGAAAGGCCTGCCAGTACAACTGAACACCGACGGACCTCGTCCCATGCGCCAGTTCACGTTGCCGGACCTTGGTGAAGGTCTTGAAGAAGCGGAGATCGTCACGTGGTACGTCAACGAAGGCGACCACGTCGTGACCGACCAGCCGCTCGTCTCGGTCGAGACCGACAAGGCGGTGGTCGAGATACCGGCGCCGTCGAGCGGACGCATCGCGCGCCTGTTCGGTGCCAAGGGCGATATCGTGAAGGTCGGCGCGCCGCTCGTGGAGTTTGCTGAAGGCGCCGGGGAGGACACCGGCACGATTGTGGGTGACCTCGGCGGTGGCGAGCCACGGTCGACGGCAGCAGCTCCTTCGACGCCGCCGAGCGGGGAGGCAGCTCAGGTGTTTCCGGCGGTGCGCGCGCTCGCGCGCAAGCTTGACGTCGCGCTTGATCTCGTCGAGGCGACGGGGCCCGGCGGCACCATCACGCGGGGCGACGTCGAAAGGGCGGCGAAGCGGATGTCTCACAGCGGACCCGCCGAGCCGCTGCGCGGCTTGCGTCGCGCGATGGCCCAACGCATGACGGCAGCGCACGCGGAAATCGTCCCGGCAACGGTCACCGATGAAGCGGACATCCAGGAGTGGCGGCAGGGCGAGGATGTGACAATCCGCCTGGCGCGGGCGATCGCCGCCGCCTGCAAGGCAGAGCCCGCACTCAATGCCTGGTATCATTCCGGCGCCGGAGAACGGCGCTTGATCGAGCGCATCGATCTCGGCATCGCCGTCGACACCGGCGGCGGCCTGATCGTTCCCGTGCTGCGCAACGTCGCGGAACGGAGCGTATCGGACTTGCGGGCCGGACTCGACCGTCTGCGAGCCGACGCAATCGCACGTGCGATACCCCCGGAAGAGCTGCGCGGCGCGACGATCACGTTGTCGAATTTCGGCATGATCGGAGGCCGGTTTGCCAATCTCATCATCGTGCCGCCGCAGACGGCGATCGTCGGCGCCGGGCGCATATCGGAGCGCGTGGTCGCGCTTCGGGGAGAGGTTGCGGTCCGGCGCACGCTGCCGCTATCGCTGACATTCGACCATCGGGTGGTGACGGGCGGCGAAGCGGCCCGTTTCCTGGTTACCCTCAAGACCGACGTCGAGCGCATTTCGTGACATCACTCATTCGCGAGAGCGTCACGGCTCCTGCCTTTGTCCCGCCGGTGCATCGACGAGGAACGCGTCGTCCACCGGCACGCCGAGCGCGGTGACCAGCCGGTTGGTCTCGGCGGCCATGCCGACGATCGCCAGCATTTCCTGATACTCGGCCTCGGTCATGCCTTTGGCGCGGGCGGCTGCAGTGTGCGAATGGATGCAGTAGCTGCAGCCATGGGCTACCGAGACCGCAACATAGAGCATTTCCTTGACCTTCGGATCGAGTGCTCCGGGCGCCATCACCTCCTTGATGCTCTCCCAGGTTCGCCGCAGGGTCTTCGGATCATGCGCGAGCGCGCGCCAGAAATTGTTGATGAAGTCCGATTTTCGCGTCGCGCGGATGTCGTCGAAGACGGCGCGCGCCTCGGCTGAGAGCTCGTCGTCGGAGAGCAGTTTTACGGTGGCCATGGTGTGTCTCGCTGTTGGATTTGATACGGCCGCGATCGTCGCGCGCTGGTAGCTTACCATCGTCATTCCGGGGCGCGCCTCTTGGCGCGAGCCCGGAATCCATTTCTCCGCATGGTGGTGGCACGATGGATTCCGGGCTCTCGCTCCGCGAGCCCCGGAATGACGTGGAAAGAATGGGGTCTACGACTGCGTCTGGCTCTGCCACTGCCCGGGGCGTCCGGCCTGATCGACCTTGACCGCGACTGTCAGTGTCTCGTTGCCGCCGCCATAGCGGGTGCCGCGGACCGGGGCGGCGCCGAGATAGTCGAGCCCGATCGCGACGCGGGCATGGGCGTCGGTGGTACAGATGCCGTTGGCGGCGTCGAAGCCGATCCAGCCGAGGTCGGGCACGAAGGCCTCGGCCCAGGCGTGGCCGGCCTGCTGGTTGACCATGCCGTCGGAGCGCAGGAAGTGACCGGAGACGAACCGCGCCGGAACGCCGCCGGCGCGCGCGCAGGCGATCAGGATGTGGGCGTAGTCCTGGCAGACGCCGCGCTTCAGCGCGAACGCCTCGGAGGCCGAGGTGGCACTGTTGGTCGGGTCCTCGTCGAAGGTCATGTGCTCGTAGATCTGCGACATCAGCGCATGCAGGAAGCCGAGCACGTCGTTGCCTGCTTCCGCGCGCAGCTCGCGCACGAGACTCGTCATCGCCGGGTTGAGATCGGTCAGCGACGTGGGGCGCAGGAACAGGCTCGGCGGAAACCGCTCGTCGCTGCCCTTGAGTACGCCGCCGGTGTCCTGGGTCTCGACCAGGCCCTCGCAATGGATGGTGAGGTCGCTGATGGCGCCGTGTGTCAGCACATGGGTGACGTTGCCGAAGGCGTCCTCATGGGTATCGAGCCGGGAATCGGTCGAGACGTCGATCTGCCAATCCGCGACATACTGGCCGTCATGGCTGCCCGGCGTCATCCGCAGAATCTGGATCACGCCCGAGGCCGCCGGCTCGTAGCGATAGGTGGTGGTATGGGCTATCCGCAGGCGCATGGTCGATCAACTGCAGTTGGGATCGTCATGCCCGGACTTGTTCCGGGCATCCACGTCTTTCTTCCTAATCGCCCTTCAAAGCAAGACGTGGATGGCCGGGTCAAGCCCGGCCATGACGAGATTTTGCGTCAAAATCGGTCAGATCAGATACTGCTTGGTGATGATCTCACCCAGCCGTGAGTTATCCGCGATGAATTCCTGGATGAATTCGTGCACGCCGTGCTGGAAAATGTCGTCCATATGGCTGTGCTCGAGCCGGTTCCTGATGCCGCGGGCGTGGCGCTGGGACGCGCCCTGGCGGCCATAGGCGACGCCGATCTGGTCCAGATTGCGCACCAGATTGCTGTAGCAGCTGGCAAGCGAGCGCGGCAGCGTGTCGTTGAGGATCAACAGGTCGGCGATCAGCCAGGGTTTTAAGGTTTCCCGGTAGACCCAGTGATAGGCGGTCGTTGCCGACACCGAGCGCAGGATCGAGGTCCACTGGTAGTAGTCCAGCGGGCCGCCGACATGCTCTTCCTCGGGCAGCAGCATGTGATACTTCACGTCGAGAATGCGGGCGGTGTTGTCGGCGCGCTCGAGATGCACGCCCAGTCGCGAGAACCAGTAGGCGTCGTTGCGCAGCATGGTCCGGTAGGCCGAACCATCGAAGCGCAGCGAGGTCTCCTGCACGAAGCGCAGGAATTTCGCCAGCTCCTCGCGGTTGGCGGGACCTTTGTTCCAGACCGCCTGCAGCTCGATCCAGGCCGAGTTGATGGTGTCCCACATCTCCGACGTCAGTGCTGTTCGTACCGAGCGCGAATTGAGCCGCGCCGCCTCGATGCAGTTCTTGATCGAGGCGGGATTTTCGTCCGAGAAGGAGAGGTACTCGATGACGTTTCGCTCGTTCGCCTCTTCGTAGTGGTCGTAGAAGGCGGCGCCGACGCCCGCGGTGAGCAGCGCGGAATCCCACTCATTGGTCTTGCCGACATAGGCCGCGGGCAATGCGGTGACGCGTAACGTGGCGTCGATCGTGCGGGCCAGATATTCGGCGCGTTCGACATAACGGGCCAGCCAGAACAGGTTTTCAGCGGTGCGCGACAGCATGCTTTCAACTACTCGCTCAGTATCCAGGTGTCCTTGGTGCCGCCGCCCTGGCTCGAATTGACCACGAGCGAGCCTTCCTTCAGCGCCACCCGCGTCAGCCCGCCGGGCACGATGGTGGTGTGGCTGGAGCCGGTCAGCACGAATGGGCGGAGATCGACATGGCGCGGCGCCAGACCCTTGTCGGTGCAGGTCGGGCAGGTCGACAGCGCCAGCGTCGGCTGCGCGATGAAACCTTCCGGCTCGCGCTTGAGCTTGTCGCGGAACGCCTCGATGGTCGCCTTGGTGGCGGCGGGGCCGATCAGCATGCCGTAGCCGCCCGAGCCGTGCACCTCCTTGACGACGAGGTCGGCGAGGTTGTCGAGCACGTAGGACAGATCCTGCGGTTCGCGGCAGCGCCAGGTCTGCACGTTCTTCAGGATCGGCTCCTCGCTGAGGTAGAACTTCACGATGTCGGGCATGTAGGAATAGATCGCCTTGTCGTCGGCGATGCCGGTGCCGACCGCGTTGGCGAGCGTGATGTTGCCGGCCGCGTAGGCCGACATCAGTCCGGGGACGCCGAGCGCGGAATCCGGACGGAAGGTGAGGGGATCGAGGAAGTCGTCGTCGACGCGCCGGTAGATCACGTCGACCCGCTTCAGCCCCTCGGTGGTGCGCATGAACACCTCGTCGTTCTTGACGATGAGGTCGCGCCCCTCGACCAGCTCGATGCCGAGCTTGTCGGCCAGGAAGGAGTGCTCGTAATAGGCCGAGTTGTAGACGCCCGGCGTCATCAGCGCGACCGTCGGCTCGGCGGAAGCGTTGTGCGGCGCCACCGACCGCAGCGCCGACAGCAGTTCGTCCGGATAGCGTTCGACCGGTGCTACGCGGTGACGCGAAAACAGGTCCGGAAACAGCCGCATCATGATCTCGCGGTTTTCCAGCATGTAGGAAACGCCGGACGGCGTGCGTGCATTGTCCTCCAGCACGATGAAGTTGTCGGGGTCGGTGCGGATGATGTCGATGCCGGCGATGTGGACGTAGATGTCGTGCGGCACGTCCTGGCCGTTCATCTCCGGCCGGAACACCGGGTTCTGGAAGATCAGGTCTTCGGGGATGATGTTGGCGCGCAGGATGTCGCGGCCGTGATAGATGTCCTTGAGGAACATGTTCAGCGCGAGCACGCGCTGCTTCAGGCCCTTCTCCAGCAGCGTCCACTCGGTCGCCGACATGATGCGCGGGATGACGTCGAACGGGATCAGCCGCTCCTGGGCTTCGGAATCGCCATAGACCGCGAAAGTGATGCCGATCCGGCGGAACAGCAGCTCCGCTTCCTGGCGTCGATATTCGAGCGCATCCGGTGGCGTCTCTTTGAGCCAGCGGGAGAGCTCCTGGTAGGCCGGGCGAAGATCCTCGCCGAGGCCGTTCATCTCATCGAACGCGACTGCCATATATCCCGACTGCCCTCCCAAGCCATGTGACACAGTGCATGACTTGATGGGATGGTAGCAAGGGGCGGGCCAGCGCGATATGCATTGGCTTGTGGCATTTGCTAAGGGGTATCCGGAAGGCTGCCCGAAAAACCGGCTGAGGTCTGCTTAATTCGGCGGCAAAACCCCGTGACATCAAGGCATTGGATCGGCAATGTCAGGGGATCAAGTTAGGGAATGAGACCATGAGCGAGATCGTCACGGCGGGGATATTGGTGATCGGCGACGAGATCCTGTCCGGCCGGACCAAGGACAAGAATATCGGCTTCATCGCCGAATACCTGACCAATATCGGCATCGACCTGAAGGAAGTCCGCGTCGTCGCCGACGACGAGGCCGATATCGTGTCGGCCCTTGATGCGCTGCGGCATAGATACAATTACGTGTTCACCACCGGCGGCATCGGGCCGACCCATGACGACATCACCGCCGACAGCGTGGCGAAAGCGTTCGGGGTCGAGATCCACCATCATCCTGACGTGGTGGCGCGGTTCAGGGAGCGCTGGAGTGAGCAGGACCTCAACGAGGCGCGGCTGCGGATGGCCCGGGTGCCCGACGGCGCCGAGCTGATCCAGAGCGCGACCATCCTGGCGCCCGGCTTCAAGCTCGGCAATGTCATCGTGATGGCCGGCATCCCCACCATCATGCAGGCGATGATGGACATCGTGGCGCCGACCCTGAAATCCGGCGTGCGGATGCTGTCGGACTCGGTCCGCGCCGACGCGCGGGAAGGCGACATCGGCGGCCCGTTACGGGCGATCGCCGAAGCCAATCCCGACACCATCATCGGCAGCTATCCGTTCCAGGACGAGAACCAGAAGCCGAACACCAATCTGGTGGTGCGCTCGCGCGATCCCGAGAAGCTCGCCGCCGCGATGGCCGCGGTGAAGGAGATGTTGAAGCAGGTGCAGGCCGCGCAGAAGAAGCCGGCGGGTTGAGGCGACATGGTTGAACGAAATTCTGAACAGAATGCGCAGGATCGGGCCGGCAGGCCGTTCCCGGTCTCGTGGGATCAATTCCATCGGGATTGCCGGGCGCTGACCTGGCGTCTCAACGAGGTCGGCCCGTTCCACGCGGTGATCGCGATCACCCGCGGCGGGCTGGTGCCGGCGGCGATCGTGGCGCGCGAGCTCGGCTTGCGGGTGATCGATACCGTCTGCGTCGCGAGCTACGACCATGACAAGCAGGGCGACCTGAAAGTGCTCAAGGGCATTTCGGAGCAGACCGCCAAGCTCGGTGGCGGCACCGGCAAGGGGCTCTTGATCGTCGACGACCTCGTCGATACCGGCAAGACCGGCAAGCTGGTGCGCGAGATGCTGCCCGACGCGCATTTCGCCACGGTCTATGCCAAGCCGAAGGGACGGCCGCTGGTCGACACCTACATCACCGAGGTGTCGCAGGACACCTGGATATTCTTCCCCTGGGACACCGCGCTGTCGTTCCAGCCGCCGATCCGCGACGGCGCGGCTTGAGGTAGCTGTCATTGCGAGCGCAGCGAAGCAATCCATGCCGCCGCATATGCGGTACGATGGATTACTTCGTCGCTTCAGCGCAAAATTGCCTTGCAATTTTGTCGCGAGCTCCTCGCAATGACGATCGTGGTTAGAGCTGTGCCATGCCCCTGCAAAACCGCGTCACCCCCACCGGCGACATCGTCGCGTCAGAAAATCGCGGCACTTTCACCGGCAATCGCGGCATCATCCACGATCCCGCGACACGGACGCTTTTGAACAAGCGCTGGTCGTCGCCGGCGTGGCTCACCTGCGTCTGCGAGTTCGGGGGACGGCGGCGTGAGGTGATGAGCCGGCGAAGCTGGACCGAGCTGTTCTTCCTCGACGAAGCCACCGCGTTCGCAGCCGGACACCGGCCCTGCTTCTACTGCCGCCGTGACGACGCCAACCGGTTTCGCGCCGCATGGGAGACGGGCAACGGCGTCGGCGATCTCAGCGCCAAGGCGATGGATGCGGTGCTGCATGCCGAACGGCTCGACCGCGGCAAGAAGCGGCTGCATGAGCTACCGATGTCGCTCGATCAGTTGCCCGACGGGACGATGGTGCAGGCGAACGAGAAAAGCTATCTCGTCGCCGGTGGCAAGACACTGTGCTGGTCGTTCGCCGGCTACAACCGGGCCGATGTGACCACGCCCGCAATGCTGCTGACGCCGCCGTCGACCGTCCGTGCATTCCAGTCCGGCTATCGGCCGGTGCTGCACCCGAGCGCGGCGGCTGCTTTGGGCTGAGCCGCCGGCGCTGCGCTTACGCCAGCCGCTGTCGCGCCAGCTTGGCGCCAGCGCCAAGTGCGATCAGCTTGGCTTCGGCGATGTCCCGCCGCATCGGCGCCATGCCGCAATTGGTGGTCGCGATGATGTTGCCCTTCGGCACGTGCTTCGCCACCGCCTCGATCACCTTGACGACATCTTCCGGGGTCTCGATTTCGTCGCTGGCGACGTCGATCACGCCGGCCTGCACGATCTTGCCGGGCAGTGCTGCGAGCAGCTCGATCGGTACCTTCGAGTTGCGGCATTCGATCGCGACCTGCTGGATCGTGCTCTTGTCGATCACGGGGAAGGTCTCTTCATACTGCCGCCATTCGCCGCCGAGCGTCTGCTTCCAGTCGGTGTTGGCCTTGATGCCGTAGCCGTAGCAGATGTGCACGGCAGTAGCGCAGGTCAGGCCTTCGGCGGCGCGCTCCAGCGCCTTGATGCCCCAGTCGCGCACCTCGTCCATGTAGACGTTGAACGCAGGCTCGTCGAACTGGATCATGTCGACGCCGTCGGCCTGCAACGCCTTGGCTTCCTGGTTCAACAGCTCCGCGAAAGCGAACGCCATCTTGACGCGGTCGCCGTAATATTTGTCGGCGATGGTGTCGATGATCGTCATCGGGCCGGGCAGGGTGAACTTCAGCCTGTTCCTGGTGTGGGCGCGCGCCGCGCGCGCTTCGCCTTCATGGACGCGGCCCTTGAGCTGCAACGGCGCGACCAACTGCGGCACCATCGCTTTGTAGCGGTCCTTGCGGATGCCCATCTCGACCTTGTGGGCGAAATCGATGCCCTCGATCCGCTCCAGAAAACCGTGCACGAAATGCTGGCGCGCCTGCTCGCCCTCGGTGACGATGTCGACGCCGGCATCCTCTTGCAGCTTGACCGCAAGCACGGTGGCGTCGCGCTTGGCGCGGGCCAGCTCGGCGCCTTCCGATTTCCAGGGTGCCCACAGCATGTTCGGTTCGGCGAGCCATTCCGGCTTCGGCAGCGAGCCTGCGATCGTGGTTGGAAACAGCATGGGTGCCTCCCGGTGGGTTCTGATTGAGCGCCTGTGTGCCATGTCCTAGAGTGGAGGTACAGAACAACAAAAGTCTTTGTGATGGGGATTGGGACGCCGATGATCGACCTGCACTACGCGCCGACGCCGAACGGCTGGAAGATCTCGATCATGCTGGAGGAACTGGGGCTACCTTACAAGGTGATCCCGGTGAACATCCGCGCCGGCGAGCAGTTTCGGCCGGAATTCCTGGCGATCAGCCCGAACAACCGCATTCCCGCGATCGTCGACCATCAGCCTTCCGACGGCGGCGGACCGTTCTCGGTGTTCGAGACCGGCGCGATCCTGATCTATCTCGCCGACAAGGCCGGCCGCTTCCTGTCGAACGAGCTGCGTGCGCGGTCGAACGTCATCCAATGGGTAATGTGGCAGATGAGCGGGCTCGGGCCGATGCTCGGCCAGCACGGCCATTTCGCGCTCTATGCGGCCGAGAAGATCCCGTACGCGATCGAGCGCTACCGCGACGAGACGGCGCGGCTCTACGGCGTGCTCGACCGCCAGCTCGGCAAGACCGGCGCCTATCTCGCCGGCGACGATTATTCGATCGCCGACATCGCCTGCTTCCCCTGGACCATGACCCACAAGGCGCAGGGCTTCACCCTCGACGACTATCCGAACATCAAGCGCTGGTACGCGACCGTGCGCGCTCGCCCGCAGGTGCAGGCCGGGCTTGCGATCGGAAAATTCGTCAAGGAGCCGTTCGACGAGGAATCACGCAAGAACATGTTCGGCCAAAAGGCTAGAGAAGTGTTGGGGAAACAGTAGATGTTCCCACGCCGTCATTGCGAGCGAAGCGAAGCAATCCATCGCGCCACATGCGGAGACATGGATTGCTTCGTCGCTTCGCTCCTCGCAATGACGGAGGGTAGAGTGCACACATAACAAAGGGAAACGCCATGATCGAATTCTTCTTCGACTGTTCCAGCCCGTGGACTTACCTCGCCTGGCACAACATCCAGCCGATCGCGAAGGAGTTCGATACGCCGATCAGCTGGCGGCCGATCCTCGTCGGCGGCATCTTCAACACGGTCAATCCGTCGGTCTACGCGCAGCGCGAGACGCCGGTGCCGTTGAAGGCGCGCTACATGAAGAAGGATCTCGCCGACTGGGCGCGCTCGGCGGGCCTTGCGATCAAGATGCCGCCGACCGTATTCCCGGTGAACAGCGTCAAGGCGATGCGCGGCTGCATCTGGCTCGGCAACGACAAGATGGTGCCGTTCGCCCGTGCTGTGTTCGAGGCCTATTGGGGTGACGACAAGGATATCTCCCAGGATGCCGTGCTGAGCGAGATCTGCACCAAGCTCGGGATCGATCCGGCGCAGTTCCTTGCCGGCATCGGCGATCAGGCGATCAAGGACCAGCTCAAGGCCAACACCGAGGAGGTGATGGCGCGCGGCGGCTTCGGCTCGCCCACGATCTATCTCGACAAGACCGACATGTATTTCGGCAACGACCGCCTGCCGCTGATCCGCGAGGCGCTGGCCCGTCTCAAGGCGCGGGCTGCCTGATGCCGAAAGCCGTCGTTTGCCGCGAGCTCGGCCCGCCCGAGCGTCTTCAGCTCGAGAGTTTCGCCTCGGTGGCTTTGCAGCCGGGGCAGGTGCGCGTTGCGATCCGTGCCGCCGGGATCAATTTCCCCGACATCCTGATGGCTGCCGGCGAGTACCAGCTCAAGCCGCCGCTGCCGTTCACGCCGGGCTCGGAGGCTGCCGGCGACATTGTCGAAGTTAAAGATGCCGCAGGCGTTGCCGTTGGCGACAAGGTGATCGTCAAGATGCGCTTCGGCGGCTATTGCGATGAGACGGTCGCCGTGCCGTCGCAGCTCGTGCCGGTGCCGTCGACCTTCGACTATGCCGAAGGCGCGACTTTCCTTGCCGCGCACGGCACCGCGTATCACGCGCTGATCGATCGCGGGCAGATCAAGCCGGGCGAGGTGCTGCTGGTGCATGGCGCCGGCGGCGGCGTCGGGCTTGCCGCAGTCGAGATCGGCAAGCTGCTCGGCGCCACCGTGATCGCGGCGGCCTCGTCCGAGGAGAAGCTTGCGATTGCCAAACAACGTGGCGCGGATCATCTCGTGCTCTATGCGCGCGAGCCGTTCCGTGACGCCGTCAAGCGCCTCACCGACGGTCGCGGTGCCGACGTCGTGTTCGATCCCGTCGGTGGCGAGGTGTTCGAGAACTCGATGCGCTGCATCAACTGGGGCGCGCGGATTCTCGTCGTCGGCTTCACCGGCGGCATCGGTCTCGCCCGCACCAATCTCTTGATGATCAAGGGCGCGAGCGTGCTCGGCGTCCGCGCCGGCGAGGCGGTGCGCAAGGACCCCGCACTCGGCGAGGTCAGGTTCAAGGCGCTCAGCGAATGGGCCGAGGCCGGCCGGGTGCGGCCCAATATCTCACACCGGCTGCCGCTGGAAGACTACGCGAAGGCGATGCGGCTCCTGATCGAACGCAAGGCCATCGGCCGTGTGGCGTTGATGATGCGATAGAGGTGCGTAGGGCGGGTTAGCCGTAAGGCGTAACCCGCCGCGTCTGCCGAGAAGCGGTGGATTACGCTTCGCTAATCCACCCTACGATTTTGTGAAATTCCCGCCTTTCAAGAACGCAATCGTCTGCGCGATCGCCTCGGCGTTACGCACCAGCCAGGGATGCGAGGTGCGGATCACGATGTGGTCGGCCATGCCGTCGAGCCTGGTGTTGGCGACCGACACCCGGCCGTCATGCGGCCGCGGCAGGCCCATCGATGTGATCGGATAGACCGAGCGGTTGCCGGCGATGATCCCGGCCGGATAATCGATCGCCGGCAGCAGCGCGCTCGTCGCGGCATCGCGGCGGGTGACGAGCTGCTGGCCGGCTGGGCCGAACAAGGCGCGATAGGCAGCGAGGTTTTTCAGGCGATCGGCGATCTCGCTGCCGCCATTCGGCGTGCCCAGCATCACGACGCGGCCGAGCCGCGCCGGGCGATATCTTGCCAGATAGACGCGTGCCAGCAGACCGCCCATCGAATGGCAGACGAAATGCACGGAGCCGTCGAGGCTGCGCGCGAACGGATCGAGCGAGGAGTGGATGTCCTCTGCCAGCGCATCAAGTGGCTTGCGTCGGCTGTCATAGTCGAGATTGAGGGTGGCAAAGCCGGCATCGCCGAGCGCCAGCTCCATCCTGCGAAACGAGCGCGCCGTCCTGCTGATGCCGTGCAGCAGGACGACGCCGTCAGATGTCGACGCCGGGTGACGCCGTTCGCTCACTTATAGTCGCGCTCTTGCCACCACGGGAAATAGTCGGGCATGTCCGACGACACCTTGTTCTTGAACTGCGCCGGGCGCTTTTCCAGGAACGACACCACGCCTTCCTTGACGTCCTCGGAGCGGCCGCGGGCATAGATGCCGCGGCTGTCGACCTTGTGCGCTTCCATCGGATCGTCGGCGCCCAGCATGCGCCACATCATCTGGCGGATCAGCGCCACCGACACCGGCGCGGTCTTGGCCGCGAACTCCTTGGCGAGCGCGCGCGCGGTCGGCAACAGCTGGTCCGGCGGCACCACCTTGCTGACGAGCCGGCCGGCGAGCGCTTCCTGTGCCGGGAACACGCGGCCCGAGTAGCACCACTCCAGCGCCTGCGAGATGCCGACGATGCGCGGCAGGAACCAGCTCGACGCGGCCTCCGGTACGATGCCGCGCTGGGAGAACACGAAGCCGAAGCGCGCGGCCTCAGACGCGATGCGGATATCCATCGCAAGCTGCATCGTGACGCCGATGCCGACCGCCGGACCGTTCACCGCGGCGATGACCGGCTTCAGGCATTTGAAGATGCGCAGCGTCACCTGGCCGCCACCATCGCGCACCTGCGGATCGCTGTAGTCGACGCTGCCGTCGGCATTGCGCTTGACCGGGCCGCGCCGCGCATCGCGGTCGAACGTGTTGGCGCCGGAGGAGAGGTCGGCGCCGGCGCAGAAGCCGCGGCCTTCACCGGTCACGATGATCGCCCTGACCTCGTCGTCCTTGTCGGCTTTGTCGAACGCGTCGATCAGCTCCTGCTGCATCGTGGCGTTGAAGGCGTTGAGCTTGTCGGGCCGGTTCAGCGTGATGGTCAGGATCTGCTCGGCGACCTCGTACTTGATCGTCTCATACGCCATGGGGATGATTTCCTCTCGGTTTTCTTGAATGAACGGCGCAGGCGCGCGTCTCCATTCAGTTAACCCGGCAATCATCCCTTGTGAAGAAGTCGGATGCGCGGCGTCGCTCCGCGCATCCTGACTTGCGTTGAGGCGCTACTTCTTCGGCGGTATCGGCCACGGCTTCTGCGGGCCGCGCAGGCTTTCGAACGCCTTGCCCATGCCGAGCACGCCGATGTCGTCGAAACGGCGGCCGATGATCTGGACACCGATCGGAAAACCCTTCTTGTCATAGCCGCCGTTGATCGACAGCGCTGGATTCTCCGACATATTCCACGGCACGGTAAAGCAGATGTGCTCGAACGGCTTTGCCGGGTCGTTGAGCGGTGCTGCGAACTCCGCCGGGAAGTTCACGACCGGCGACACCGGCGAGATCACGTAATCGACCTCGCAGAACAGCTTTGCCGCGGCCGCGCGGATCGCCATCGTCTGGTTGAAGCCGCGCACCACGTCGACGCCGGAGAGTTTTGCGCCGGCCTCGGCCCAGTTGAGGATATAGGGCAGGGTCTTGCCGCGATCGGCTTGCGACAATTTCGACAGCTCGTCCCAGGTCCGCGCACGCCAGAAATTGTCGAGCCCCTCGAGCATCTCAGGCGTCAGGATGCCGTCGATCTCGGTGATGACGGCGCCGGCGGACTCGAACGCCTTCGCCGCCTTGACGACGACCTCGCGAACCTCCTTCTCGACCTTCTGGCCGGATCCGGCATCCAGCATCAGCCCGATGCGCAGCTTGCGCGGCGACTTCTCCAGCGCCTTCCAGTTCACCTCGAGCGCCGGCAGGCTCATGCCGTCGCGGCGATCAGGGCGCGACAGCACGCTCATCATCAGAGCGGCGTCGTCGACGGTGCGGGTCATCGGCCCCGCGACGCGGCCGACATAGGGCGGGTCGATCGGCACGCGGCCGAGGCTCGGCTTCAGCGCGACGAGGCCGCACCAGCTGGCCGGCAGCCGCACCGAGCCGCCGATATCGGTGCCGAGATGCAGTGGGCCGTAGCCGGCAGCACCGGCCGCGCCCGCGCCGGAGCTCGAGCCGCCGGGGTTCTTGCTGACATCCCAGGGATTGCGGGTGAGGGGATGGAACGACGACAGCCCCGACGACAGCATGCCGTAGTCCGGCATCGTGGTCTTGGAGAAGATCACGCAGCCCGCTTCGCGCAACCGCGCGGCAGGTGGCGCATCCTTTTCCGCCGGCGCAAGCTTGACGCTCGCCGCACCCAGCGGCACCGGCTGCCCCTTGGTCGCGACGTTGTCCTTGATGGTGACGGGCACGCCGTCAAGCGTGCCGGCCGGCTCGGCCTGCTGCCATCGCTCGGTCGAGGTCTTGGCGACCTTCCGCGCCTCGTCGGGGTCATACAGATAGAGCGCCTTGATTTGCGGCTCCCAGGTTGCGACCTGGGAGATGATTTCCTCCAGCACCTCGGACGGGGAGAACTGCTTGGCACGATAGCCGGCGAGCAGGTCGACGGCCGAGAGATCGTGCAGCGACGTGATGGCGTCCCCTTTCAGCTTATGCATGCGCACCTGCCGGCATGCGTTTCTCGATGATGCGGGCGAACATGCTGGCGCCGATCGGCAGGATCTTGTCGTCGAGAACGTAACCGGGATTGTGCACGGGCACTGAACCGTCATGGCCGACCCAGAAATACGCACCGGGAACGGCCTGCATCATGTCTGCGAAATCCTCGCTGCCCATCTTGGGCGTCGAGCGGGTGATCACCTTGGCGGGATCGACCACCGTGCGTGCGACTTCCTCGACGACACGGGACTGCTCCTCCTGATTGACCAGCACGCTGAAGCCGTCGCGGATCTCAACCGAGATTTCGGCGTCATATGCGGCGGCAAAGCCGGCACAGATTTCGCGCATGCGCTTGCGGATCAGCGCGCGGATCTCCTCGGAGAAACAGCGCACCGTGCCGCACATCCAAGCGTCCCCGGGAATGACGTTGTAAGCCGAACCGGAATGGATCTGGGTGATCGACAGCACCGCTGCCTGCAGCGGATCGACGTTGCGGCTGACGATCGACTGCAGCGCCTGTCCAAGCGTCATCGCGATCACCACCGCGTCCTTGGAGCGTTCCGGCATCGCGCCATGGGCGCCATAGCCCTGGATCTTGATGTCGAAGAAGTCGGCGGCGGCCATTGCCGGGCCCGGCAGGATCGCGATCTCGCCATGGTTCAGGTCGGGCGCGTTGTGCAGGCCATAGACCTCGTCGCAGGGGAACTGCTTGAACAGCCCGTCCTTGATCATGGCGCGGGCGCCGCCGAGGCCTTCCTCGGCCGGTTGGAAGATGAAGTGCACCGTGCCGTCGAAATTGCGGGTCTCGGCGAGATAGCGCGCCGTGCCGAGCAGCATCGTGGTGTGGGCGTCATGGCCGCAGCCATGGAAACGGCCGGGAATTGTCGAACGCCACTTCAGATTGGTGTTTTCTTCCATCGGCAGCGCGTCCATGTCGGCGCGCAGGCCGATCTTCTTGGTGCTGTTGCCCTTGCCCTTGAGCACGCCGACCACGCCGGTGCCGCCGAGGCCGCGATGCACCTCGATGCCCCAGCTCGTCAGCCTGTCGGCGACGATGCCGGAGGTACGGACCTCCTCGAAGCCGATCTCGGGATGCGCATGCAGATCCCGTCTGATGGCGGTGAGTTCGTCGGCAAAACTGTCGATGCGCTCAATGGTCGGCATGGTCTCTATCCGTTTGTGCGTGAAGGGGAGGTGGGGGTGAAAGTCGGGCCGTTAGGCTTGATACGAATGCCGGGCCGCAAATGTTTCCACGGCAGTGTGGCGGTATCGGCCGGCATCGCGCCGGGGGCGGCGCAGATCAGCAGTTTCTCGGCGATCGGCTCGAAATCGGCGCGGAAATGCACCGAACTCTTGTTGACCAGGATCTTCTGCGCGGTCGGCTCGATGCCGACATAGCGGTACATCGCCTGGTCGGCAAGCTGGGCCTTGTAGGAGCCGACGACGACGCGGACGTTGCCGACCCGCAGGCAGGCCGAGGGTCCCATGTCCATGTCCCGGCCGCCGTAGAATGGCCCGGGCGCGACGAACCTGCCGTCCGAGAGCTTCTCGACGACGAAGGTTTCCCTGTAAGGCGCATCGCCGGGAATACCGGACTTGCCGCCGAGATCGAGCGTGACCGTCGCGCCGACGCCGGCCGCATGCGCAGCCCGCGCCGATTGCGGGTCGCAGATCACGCCGGTGGCGGCGCTGGCTCCGTTGCGCACCAGCGCGCGCAGCATGCCGGTGGTATCGGAATCGCCGCCGGCGCCGGGATTGTCCTGGGTGTCGGCGATCACGATCGGCTTCGAGGCCGATGCCGCGAGCTCCATTGCAAGGCGCACGCCCTCATCGGGCGAATAGATCGGACCGTCGAAATCGTTCTCGTGGCTTTCGACCAGTGCGGCGATGCTGTCGGCTGCGGCGTCGGCATCGGCCTGGGTCCGGCCATAGGCGAATATGCTCGGGCCGCAGTCCCTGATATCGGCGGCCGGGAAGCCGAACGCAAAAGAAAGCGTCGGAACCGCGTCGCTCTCGAGCGCCGCAAGCTTCTGATAGATGGCCCTGGCCGGCTGGTCGTTGGTGCACTGCCAACTGATCGCGATCAGGAACGGCAATTGCCGGAATGCCTTTGCGAGACGTTGCCTGGATTTGAGCAACAACGCCAAATGCCTGGCGCAGGCGCGGCCGGTGTCGGCCATGTCGACATGCGGATAGGTCCGGTAGGCGATCAGCGCATCGGCATGTTCGACCATCTCGGGTGAGACGTTCGCATGCAGATCAAGGCTTGCGACCAGCGGAATGTCCTTGCCGATCGCCTTACGCACGCGGGCGAGGATTTCGCCTTCGCCGTCGTCATAGTGCTCGGTGACCATCGCGCCGTGCAGGTCGAGATAGACGGCATCGATCGGCCCGGCCGCGACGATGCCATCGATCATGTCCTTGACGATCCGCTCGAAGGCATCCTTCGTCACATGTGCCGACGGGGTCGCGCCGGCCGCAATCGTCGGCACCAGCTCCCAGCCATTGGCTTCCGCCGCCTCGACGAAGCCGGCGAGGCCGGCATTGATCTTGCGCATGACCTTGAGCACGTCGGCGCCACGCGTCATCGACGGCCAGCCGCCGCCGTGCACGAAGTCGTCATAGGTTGCCTTCGTCGGTGCGAAGGTGTTGGTCTCGTGCAGGAAGCCGCCAACGGCAATGCGGGTCATCAAGTTGGTCTCGATACGTTTCTTCGATCATGACGCGATCGGAATGGTTCGCACCATGGTCTCGTTTCGTTGGTTTGAGCGCGATCTTCCGGCGAACCGGTGTCCACCTTCCGGCCCACGCTCTAGCGCGCGACGTTAAGCGTGTCGTCGCGCCAAGCGCAAGCCAGGGAGCACCTCCGGATTTGCATGCCCTATGGGCGTATTGAAAGGCCCAAAGGTCCGTCGCGAAGTTAAGTCTAAAGACCTAGGCCGTTGCCACAATGCATTCCGAAACCGGGCGGAAATTCGCAAAATCCCAGCCGCGCCCGGGCGCAGCCTCGAGCAGCGCACGGGTGTAGGCCTGCTGCGGATTGGTCAGCACCTCGGCCGCCGGTCCCTGTTCCACGACGCGGCCATGTTGCATCACGGCGACGTCGTCGCAGATTTGTGCAGCGACGCGCAAATCATGCGTGATGAACAACAGCGCGATGCCGAGCCGTCGCTGGATTTCGTCGAGCAGATTCAGAACCTGCGCCTGCACCGAGACGTCGAGCGCGGACACCGCCTCATCTGCCACCAGCACGTCGGGATCGAGCGCCAGCGCGCGCGCGATCGCGATGCGCTGACGCTGTCCGCCGGAGAACTGGTGCGGATAGCGCGAGATCGCGTCAGGCGGCAGGTGGACGAGCTCGAGCAGCTCGCGGGCCCGCGCCAGCGCATCCTTGCGCGGCATGCCGTAATTGACCGGGCCTTCCGCGATGCTCTCGCCGACGGTGACGCGTGGATTGAGCGAGCGGTAGGGGTCCTGGAAGATGATCTGGATCTTCTGGCGATGCGGCTGCAACAGCCGGCGCGACAGGTCTGAGATCTCGCGGCCGACGAGCCGCACCCCGCCGGAGGTCGGATCGATCAGGCGGACGATGCAACGCGCCACCGTCGATTTGCCCGAACCGCTTTCGCCGACGATGCCGAGCGTGCGGCCCTTGCGCAGAGTGAGGGTGACGTTGCTGGCGGCGGCGACCTCGCGGGCTTTGCCGTACAGCGACCGCTCCCGGTAGACCTTGCTGAGCTCGTTGGCTTCCAGCACCACCGGTTCCTTCGTCTCCGGCCGCGGCGCGCGCGGCACGAGGCTCGGCACCGCGGACAGCAGGTTGCGGGTGTACTCCATCGTCGGGTTGCGCAGCACATCTTGCAGCTGGCCGGTCTCGACCAGCCGGCCGTGCCGCATCACCGCGACGCGGTCGGCGATCTCGGCCACCACGCCCATGTCGTGGGTGATGAACAGAACAGCTGTGCCGTGATCGCGTTGCAGGTCGCGGATCAAAGTGAGGATCTGCTTCTGGGTGGTGACGTCGAGCGCGGTGGTCGGCTCGTCCGCGATCAGCAGTTTTGGTTCGAGCACCAGCGCCATCGCGATCATGATGCGCTGACGCTGACCGCCGGAGAGGCGGTGGGGGTAGGAGGAGAAGATGCGCTGCACGTCCGGCAGCCGCACATGCTCCATCATCGCCAGGATCTTCTGACGGCGTGCGCGGGCGTCGAGATCGGTATGGGCGCGTAGCACCTCGTCGATCTGGCGGCCGACCGGCACCACGGGGTTGAGCGCGGTCATCGGCTCCTGAAAGATCATCGCCATCCGCGTCGCGCGCAGCTGGCGCAGCCGCCGGTCGGTCGCGGTGAGCAGTTCCTCGCCGACCAGTTTGACGCTGCCGCCGGACGGCACCAGTGTGCCCTTCTGCAGCAGGCCCATCGTGGTCAAAGAGGTCACCGACTTGCCCGAGCCGCTTTCGCCGACAAGGCAGAGCGTCTCGCCCTCGCGCACCTGCAGCGACAGGTCGTCGATGATGCGGTGCGCGTCAGCCTTGCGGCCGAGACCGACGACGAGATTGTTGATGTCGAGGACGACGTTGGAAGAGCTGGTTGTGGTCACTTGCCCTCACGCTGTTTCATGCGGGGATCGAGCGCGTCGCGCGCGGCGTCGCCGATCAGGTTGACGCTGAGAATGGCGATCGAGAGCAAGAGCCCCGGCCAGAAGATCAGCGACGGCTTGACCTGGAAATAGGCACGGCCCTCGGCCATGATGTTGCCCCAGGTCGGCGTTTCCGGCGAGATGCCGGCGCCGAGGAACGACAGGATCGCCTCGGTCAGGATCGCGGATGCGCAGACATAAGTGCCTTGCACGATCAGCGGCGCGATCGTGTTCGGCATCAAATGCCGCCACATGATTTTCGGCAGGCTCGAGCCGAGCGAGATCGCGGCCTCGACATAGGGCTCCTCGCGCGCGGTCAGCACCACCGAGCGCACCAGCCGCGCCACGCGCGGGATCTCGGGGATGGTGATTGCGACCATCACGGTCCAGATGCTGGCGCCGGACAGCGACACCACAGCGATCGCGAGCAGGATGGCGGGGATCGCCATCAAGCCGTCCATCACGCGCATCATCACCGCGTCGACCCAGCGGAAGAAGCCGGCGACGAGGCCGATCAGGAGCCCGATGGCGATCGAGCAGACGGCGGCGCCGAGCCCGATCAACAGCGAGATCCGTGCGCCGTAGATGACGCGCGACAGCAGGTCGCGTCCATAGGCGTCGGTGCCGAGCAGGTATTGCGCGCTCGACGGCTTCAGCCGCTGCGATGGCGTCAGCAACAGCGGATCGTGCGGCGCGAGCAGCGGTGCAAAGATCGCCATCAGGATGATCAGGACGAGGCAGATCGTCGCAACCGCGATGATCGGCGTCGACGCCAGGAAGCCGAACTTGACGCGGAACGGCCGGGTGACGGGGATGGAGGATTCGGGAAGGGTTTCGATCGCCATTGCTCAGTACCGGATACGAGGATCGAGCAGGGTGTAAGCGAGGTCGATCAGGAGATTGACCGCGACATAGATACCCGATGTCAAAAGGATCATGGCTTGGATCACCGGATAGTCGCGCGCCAGCACCGCATCGACGGTGAGGCGGCCGATGCCGGGCAGGTTGAACACGCTCTCGGTGACGACGACGCCCGAAATCAGCAGCGCGAAACCGGAACCGATCACGGTGATGACCGGAACCGCGGCGTTGCGCAGCGCATGGCGCAGCAGCACGCCGGTTTCGCTGATGCCCTTGGCGCGCGCCGTGCGCACGTAATCCTCACCCAGCACATCGAGCATCGAGGCCCGTGTCATGCGTGCGATCAGCGCGACATAGATGAAGGAGAGGGTGCAGGTCGGCAGGATGATGCGCTCGAAGAACGGGCCGAAGCCGGCCGAGATGCTCTTGAAGCCCTGCACCGGCACCCAGCGCAGATCGATCGCAAACACCTGGATCAGCACGTAACCGATCACGAACACCGGCACGGAGAAGCCGAGCACCGAAAGTCCCATCACGCAGCGGTCGATCCAGGTTCCATGCTTCCACGCTGCGATCACGCCGAGCGGCACCGCGACCAGGATCGAGAGGATCATGGTGGCCAGCGCGACCGAGATCGACGGCTCGAGGCGCGGGCCGATCATCTCGAGGATCGGCTTGTTCGAGATCAGGGACACGCCGAGATCACCGTGCAGCAGCTTGGCGACCCAGGTGTAGAACTGGATGTAGATCGGCTCGTTGAGGCCAAGCGAGGTCCTGATGCGATCGAGCTGTTCAGGCGTCGCATTGTCGCCGGCGAGGATGGCGGCGGGATCGCCCGGCGTCAGCCGCAGCAACAGGAACACGAACAAAGCCACCACGCCCATCACGGGAACGGCGGCGAGGATGCGGCGGATGAGATAGCCGATCATCGCTGCTATCTCCTGCCGTCAGATGGTGCGAAGCGAGGGCTGGGCCGCATCATACTCATGGTGTCCCCGTGATGTGTCTCATGCGCTTCTGCGTGTTGTCTCAAAGCCAGCGCGAACGTGATGAATTTGCAGGCAAATACTGTGCCAATGGCGACGTTATATCAAGGCGCGGTTCTGGCCGTTGGAGGCCTCCCTTGGTCTGAAGCTGCTATTTCGAATTGCACTTGTCGTGACGTGCCACCGATCTGAAGCGACAAGTCCATTCATGCTCTCATCACGCCGCACCAGTTGGCGACGAACAGTGCGATGCTCTGCGTTGTCTTGCGAAGGCTGTCGAGCTCGACACGTTCGTTGAATGCGTGTGGGCCGACACCGTAAGGACCATAGCAAAGTGCAGGGATGCCGTAATCGACGCAATAGTAGCGGGTGTCGTTGACGGCCGTCGACAGCCGCTCCTGCATTGGAGCCTGGAAGATGGAATGATGGGCTGCCGACAGAGCTGCTTCCGCTTCGCTGCTAGGCTCGCACACCGCTGCGTCGGCCTGAAAGCCGCTCCACACGAGCTCGGCCGGATTGTCGGACAGGAAGTCGTCGGCCTTGTGCGCCTCGGCCAGGCATTCCTCGATGCCACGCATCGCCTGCTGCGGTGTCTCGCCCGGCAGCAGACCGAGCCGGCAATCCAGCTCACACCAGGCCGCGGTCGAGCTCGCCCAATCGCCGCCCTTGATAATCCCGACGTTGAACTTGATCGGATTCTTGACGCCGCGGAACCAGCTGTTGTCGAGCGCCCTGGCATTGAGCGTTTTGGTGTAGTCCTGGAACGCGCGCACGAGATGCATCGCCGACAGGATCGCGCTCGTGCCGGCCTCGGAATAGGCGACATGCACCGGCGTGCCGCGTACGCGCAGGCGAAACCAGACGGCGCCGACCTGGGCGCGCGTGAGCGTGTGTCCGGTTGGTTCGGGAATCAGGCACGCGTCCGCGCGATAGCCGCGCATCAGGGTCGACAATGCGCCGTTGCCGGTGCTCTCCTCCTCGGTGACGGTCTGCAGATGGACGCGCCCGCCCGGCGCATAGCCGGCATCGCGGATCGCATCGAGCGCGAAGATCATCGCTGAGACACCGGCCTTCATGTCTTGCGCGCCACGCCCGAACATCCAGCCGTCGCGCACGGCCGCCGAGAACGGCGGTTGGTCCCAAAGGTCAGCGGGCCCCTCCGGCACCACGTCGATATGACCCTGCAAGATCAGGCTGCGGCCGCCGCCATTGCTGTTGAGCGTGGCAACGACCTGCCGCGATCCGGCAAGATCGATGCCGTCCATTGGTGCGGCTTTCGGATGGCTCATCAGATCGACGTCCGCAAGGCTGAACGCATCGACGTCGTAACGGCGCTTTGCGAATTGCTCGGCCAGCCAATGTTGTTGCGGTGCTTCCTGTCCGCGCAGGCTGCGGAACTGCACCATGCGCGACAGGAATGCGATCTGATCATCGAAGTTTCGATCAACGGCCGCGCACAGCTCAGCGGCAATCTGATCCGGTTTGGTCAACGTATCAGTTGTCATGTCCGGCCCTTCGTGGAGCCAGAAGCTGAGCTTTGACAATTTCGGAAAGGCGACGCACGGAGGCGCCGTCGGCACAATTGCCGTCCAGTATCCCGCGCCGGGCCGCAATGCCATGCGTGCCCGCTACCCCTATGCGCATTGTCCCCTCCCGCGATGAAACGTTTTTCCCCATGGTGACGCTAGTTCCTATCACGCGGTGTTTCTCGGCGAATTCCGACTTGGCCACAGGTAAATGCGCTCATATTCTTCCTCTCCGGCCGGATATTCAGAGGAAAGCTGCGTGGGTGGGCTCGGCCGTCTCGACCTCCGACGGCACCATCGAGGGCGTGTCGAGGTCGCGCCAATCGTCGATCGCCCCCGCCACCATCTGTGCCGTCGCGGCTGACAGCGTCCAGCCGAGATGCCCGTGGCCGGTGTTGTAGAACACGCCCGGAATCCGTCCGGCGCGAACCACCGGCATCATGTTCGGCATCATCGGGCGCAGCCCCGCCCACGGCACGACTTTCGAGGTGTCGATGTCAGGGAAATGATGACGTACCCAGTCCACCAGCGGCTGGATGCGGTCGGCGCGAATGTCGCGGTTGAAGCCGTTGAACTCTGCGGTGCCGGCGACACGGAAGCGATCGGCGCCGAGCCGGCTGGTCACGATCTTCGCTGCTTCGTCGAGCAGGCTGACGGTTGGTGCAGCGTCCCGGCTTTGCGGCGCATCGAGCTGTACGGTGATCGAGTAGCCCTTCACCGGATAGATGTTGACGCGGTCGTTGAGCAGGCTTGCGAAATGGCGGCTCGCGACGCCGGCGCAAATGACGATTCCGTCCGCGTTCAACTCATGTCGTGTCACGACATCGGCCTCATGGGAGGCGGCTTCGGTCCAGCCGATGCGGAAGCCTTCATCACTGCGCGCGATCGTGTCGACATCGGCCTCGTGGACAAAGGTCGCGCCGCGGCGGGCGCAGGCGTCGGCGAGGCCGCGGGTGAACTTGTGGATATCGCCGGTCGCATCCGACGGCGTGAAGAAGCCGCCATAGCAGGTCGTCTGCAGCGCGGGTTCGAGGTTGCGGATTTCGTCTGATGTCACCGGCCGGCGGTCGAGCCCGCCTTGTTGCAGCAGCGTGTTGACCCGTAGGCCCGCGTCGAAGCCGGCCTTGTCGTGATAGACGTGCAGGATGCCGCGGCGTTCGAGATCAAAGGCGATATTTTCGCGCTGCGCGATCGAGAACAGATGCTTGCGCGCTTCGATTGCGAGCCGCGTGGTCTCGATGGTGTTGCTGCGATAGCGCGTGATGCCGCCTATGAACTCGCCGATCCAGGAATATTTGTGCCAGCTCGGCTTCGGATTCATCAGCAGCGGCGCGTCGCTCCTGAGCATCCAGCGCAGCCCCTTCAGAATGGTGGCGGCGCTATTCCAGACTTCGGCGTTGCTGGCAGACAGCTGTCCACCATTGGCGAACGAGGTTTCCATCGCAGCGTAGCGATGCCTGTCGAGGACAGTCACGCTGTAGCCGCGTTCGAGCAGGGCATAGGCCGTCGTCACGCCGGTGACGCCGGCGCCAATGATCGCAATGTGTGGCATGTTGGTCTTCAGGCTCCCGTGTTGTTAGAGTCGCCGAACCGCCGGTGAAACCGGCTGCTTCAGCGCCCCATCTGTCACGGTACCTGAGAGCTTGATCCGCATCGGGCCTGGGCCCGGAAGCAGACTATCCCCTTCGGTGGACGTCATGACCCTTGCTGTGCGGCCATGCTCGTCTCTCTCCAGATCGTCCTGACGATACAGTCCTTTTGCCTGAGAGTTTCCGGGGCGGTTGCTCCGTCGGCGCCGAAGCCAACAACATGAATGTTGCCGCTTCGATCTCTCCCGCATCGTCGTGTTGGACGGCCGGACCGTAGGCGAAGCCTCAAAAATGGACAAGGCTAAATTTCGGTCCGGCAGTGCCAACGTGTTGTGCAGTGCAATCGATGTCAGTCGAGCGTCGCCAGCAGTGCCGCCATCAGGCGGCCACGCTCGGCGAGGCTGTCGACCTCGATATGTTCGTTGAGCGTGTGTGCATCGGCGCCGCGAACGCCGAGGCCGTCGAGCGTGGGGATGCCCATCGCACCGGTGAAGTTGCCGTCCGATCCGCCGCCGGCGTTGCCATGCGGCAGGTCGAGGCCCATCGCCGCCGCGAGGCCTTTTGCTTTTTCGTACAAGGCCATCGTGCCGGCATCCGGCTCCCACACCGGGCGGGTGACGCCGCGTGTCACCTTGAAGGTCACGTCGTTGGCCGTGCCGGACAGCGCGATCATGCGTTCGACGCCGCGGTCGAGATCGGCCTGGCGCTTGGCCATGCTGAGCGCTTCGCCGGTGCAGGTCGTTGCGACGCAATTGACCCATTGGCCGCCATGCACGATGCCGACCGAGAAGGTGCAGTCCTCGGTCGTCATGCCGTCGATGGCAATGATTTGCCGGGCCATTTCCCGGATCGCGGAACGGCCGGAGGACAGCGTCGCACCGGCATGGCTCGGCTTGCCGATTGCTTCCAGATTGAAGCGCGCGATCGCGTAACGGCCGGTGACGACACCGTTGTTTGGTCGGCCGGGCTCCGGCACCAGCACGTATTTGTTGCGCGCGGCTTCCGCCTCGATGATGTCGCGCGTCGACGGCGTGCCGACTTCTTCATCGGGCGTGAACAGCACGGTGATCGGCAGCGGCGTGGTGAAGGAGGCGCGGGCCAATTGCCGGATCGCCTCGATCGACAGATAGTTGCCGCCCTTCATGTCGAAGATGCCGGGCCCGAAGCACTTGTTGCCGTCGCGCCGCCACTTCAGCTTCTCGATGGTGCCAACGGGGTGCACCGTGTCCAGATGACCGGCGATGAGGATGCCGGGTTGGCCCTGTTTCGGATGGGGAAAACGGGCGCGGACACAGCCCGCAAAGCCCTGGCGTCCGGCGATGCGTTCGATCGTCGCACCCATGATCGCCATCTCGCGCGCGGCGAGATCGAGCATGCGCTCGACCGCGGCAGCGTCCCAGGTCGGGCTCTCGCATTCCACCCAGCTGTGCAGGCCCTGCAGCATCGCTTCGGAATCAAAGGGAAGATTGGCGGGGTTCATCTCTTTTCTCTCTTGTTGTTTTGTTTGCGCCGGTACGCGTTCGCGTACCGTACGAAAAGCTCGGGCGAGGACTTTGTAAAGTCAAATGCGCTGAACTAGTAGTTCATTCGTTCGTATACGTTTGATTGCGCCCGAAACCGATTGACGCGCATTGCGCTTGATGCAAGTCTCGATTTCACAAGCCATACAGCATGTTAGTTCGCCTAAATAACGAACCGCATGCATAACGAATAAGCCGGCTTTGACCAGTTACACGTCAGGAGAGATTGCATGTTCCCTATCTCGCGTTGGAAGCGCCACACCTTAGCGGTTGCGTTGTCGGCGCTTGCGCTGTCGTTCGCACCGCACGAATTGTCCTTTGCGCCGCAGGCCATGGCCGCGGATAAGACCATCACTGCGGTGATGCATTCGGATCTGCGCGTCATCGATCCGATCCTGACCACGGCCTACATCACGCGAGACCACGGCTACATGGTCTACGACACGCTGGTGGCGACCGATTCCAACTTCAAGATCCAGCCGCAGATGGCGGACTGGAAGGTGTCCGACGACAAGCTCACTTACACGTTCACGCTGCGTGACGGCCTGAAGTGGCACGACGGAACGCCGGTGACGGCCGAAGACTGCGTCGCTTCGTTGAAGCGCTGGGCCAAGGTCGACGGCATGGGCCAGAAGCTGATGGACTTCACCGCGAGCCTCGAAGCCACCGATGCGAAGACGATCACCCTGAAGCTGAAGGAGCCCTACGGCCTGGTGCTGGACTCGATCGGCAAGCCGTCGTCGCGCGTCGCCTTCATGATGCCGAAGCGGTTGGCCGAAACGCCGCCGGACAAGCCGATCCCGGAACAGATCGGTTCGGGCCCGTTCAAATTCGTGCAGGCTGAATTCCAGCCGGGCGTGAAGGCGGTCTACGTCAAGAACAAGGACTACGTGCCGCGCAAGGAGCCGGCGAGCTGGACCGCAGGCGGCAAGGTTGTGAAGGTTGACCGCGTCGAGTGGGTCACGATGGCTGACGCGCAGACCGCAATGAACGCGCTGCAATCCGGCGATATCGATTTCCTGGAGAACCCCTCGTTCGATACGTTGTCGATCCTCGAGGGCGACAAGGACCTGAAGGTCGATACGCTGAACAAGTTCGGCTTCCAGACGCTCGGCCGGATGAACTTCCTCTATCCGCCGTTCGACAACATCAAGGTTCGCCAGGCGGCGCTGATGGCGATCAACCAGAAGCAGGTGCTCGACGCGCTGGTCGGTAATCCCAAATATTACAAGACCTGTGTCGCCTTCTTCATCTGCGACACGCCGTTCGCGTCCGAGGTCGGCGGCGAGACGCTGCTGAAGGGCGGCGACATGGCGGCGGCCAAGAAGGCGCTTGCCGAGTCGGGCTATGACGGCACGCCGATCGTCATCATGGCGCCCGGCGACGTCACCACGCTCAAGGCGCAGCCGGTTGTCGTTGCTCAGCAACTGCGCGATGCCGGCTTCAAGGTCGATCTGCAGGCGACCGACTGGCAGACCGTGGTGACCCGCCGCGCCAGCCAGAAGGCACCGAAGGACGGCGGCTGGAACATGTTCTTCACCAACTGGGTCAGCGCCGACGTCTCCAACCCGATCGCCAATCTCTCGATTGGCGGCCAGGGCAAGAATGGCGGATGGTTCGGCTGGGCCGACGATCCGAAGATCGAACAGCTGAAGGATACCTTCGTTCGCGCGCCGTCGCTCGACGAGCAGAAGAAGATCGCGGCCGATATCCAGAAGGAAGCCTACGAACAGGTGATCTACATCCCTCTGGGGCAGTATCAGGGACCGAGCGCCTGGCGGAAGTCGCTGTCCGGTGTGCTTGACGGCCCGGCGACGCCGATCTTCTGGAACATCGACAAGTCCGAGTAAGCCTCGACTTGACGCAAAACAAATGGCCGGGACTTGTCCCGGCCATTTTTCGTTTCGCCATTGTTTATCAGGTATAACTGTCGCGGATTTGTTCGAGGCCATCGCGAAGCGGCGGCCCGCTCGGTGGCGCGCTCGGCGGGGAGGGGCGCTCCTTGCGCTGATCGCGTTGGTTCGGGGTGCGTTGCGCGGATGGACAGTCGTTCGGCATCGTCATGCTCCAATTGCGGCATGACAACAATGATGCGACGGACTGGTTCCGAAACGTGCTCGCTAATCCGCGTGGCCTGATTTTGCGCTGACCGTGCTCGACAGGCTGGTGATCTGCGTCTGCCCGCCGCCGCCGTTGATCCAGACGGCCGCTCCTGCGGCAAGCGCCAGCACGAAGCACAGCATGATCGCACCGCGAATCCATCGCCGATAGATCACGCGCTCGTTGGGCGTGGCATCACGGAATGTCTGCGCATTGAGACCGTTGCTGCAATGAGCCGCGTCGTCGCCGTGCTCGAGAATCGCGGCGCCATGATCGCGCGCGTTGTCGCTTGCAATCGACATCGTCATCTCCGACCAAAATTGATTTCGAAATGTCGTGGCCGAGAAATATGCGGCCGGAATTTCCAATGCGGGGGAGGCTACATCACGTGGCGATCGCCGCGTGTGAACCCTGCCACAGCCCGAAACACGATGTGGTGATGCTTGCCCGCTCAGCCCGTCGCCAGCGTCCTGGCATACCAATTGGCTTGGCGACGCTTAAGGTTCCCGTCAGTATTGCGTCGTAACCTGACCGCTTGTGTATCACCCCCGACGGGCCGACGACCATAGCAGGCCCGCATCAGCCAGCGCACAACCGCCAATGCCGTCCGACGAGCGGCGTGCCGGATCACGTCGCCGCATCCTCAAATCGGGGCGATCGAATTCGGCAACGAAGCGATACCCTGTACGGTCCGGAATCTCTCGCCGCACGGCGCCTGCATCGAGGTCAACTCGCCGCTGTGGTTTCCCGACGGCTTCGTCCTCGCCGTCGACGGCCTGAGGCACACCTGCCGGGTGGCGTGGAAGAAGGACAGGCGGATCGGACTGCGGTTTGCGTAAGGCACGGCGCCGTCGGCGACGGCTCGCCTTCACCCGCTGGATTTCTGCTGGGCAGCCCTTCGCTCACTTCGCCACGAGAGCGTTGCCGGGGCTGCCGAGCCGTAGCTCGCGAAGCGAGCGAAGGCTGGTGCGGGCGGTGGGACTCGAACCCACACGACGTTGCCATCGAGGGATTTTAAGTCCCTTGCGTCTACCAGTTCCGCCACGTCCGCATATTGATTTTATTGATCTTTTCGCAATTTTGACCGGAGAGTTTTCCAAAATCTCCCGGCGGTTTTCCAAATCTGGTTTCGTTCTGTTCCGGGTAACCCTCGGCGGCGCATGTTCTAGCTCTTCGTCATCAGCCGATCAAACGCTCGGATGACGTTGTCCTCGCGCGCAACGTGGCGGCTGTAATGACCGCCCATGCGTTCGGATTTGTCGCCGAGAAGGTCGGCGATTTCGCGGTCGGTCGCACCCATGCGCTTCCACCAAGCTGCGTAGCTCGAGCGCAGGCCGTGCAGCGTGGTTCCCGCGCCGATCAGCCCCTTCGCTTCTAGATCGCGCAGGTAATGGCTGACGCGGGTCTGCATGTCGGTTTCGCTTTCCCACGGTGTTCCGTCGTCGCGGACCGCAATCAGCGTCGAGGTCGCCGATCGGCGCAGATCAGTCAGGAAGATCTGCAACTCGGGGAGGGCAGGCAAGAAGGCCTGTTCGTTGTTCTTTGCTGTAGTCAGGTAGATCGCCTTGCCGGTCTTCTCATGGTCCCGGTATTGCTTCCAATTGACGACGACTGCGGTCTGACCGCGCAGCCCGGCGTATCTGGCCAGCATTAGGCAGATCTTGATTTCCATCGGCGCGCGCTCAAGTGCGACGGCCAGCTCTTCCGGATACCATTCGCGGTTGGCGTTTGGATCTGCCGTGTGAGCCTTGTCCATACCCAGGCACGGGTTCAATTTCAGCCCGGTCTTATTGCCGCGCTTGACACCCTGCTTGAACGCGCTCGACAGCGCAGCGATCATCTGATCGGCAAATCTCGGCCATTTCTCGTTGGCGCATTTGTCGCGCAGTTCGTAAAGGTCGGGCTGCTGGATCTCGACCAACTGAATTGAGAATGCGTCGCGCAGGTAATCGTAGGCCTCCAGGTAGTCTTTTCTGGTCGCCTTCGCGAGCTTCCGCCACTTCGGATATGCGTCGGCCGGCGCCTTGTCAGACAGTTCCGGAACGACGAATTTTGCCCGCTCATCACGGCAGCGATCGATATCGCCGTTCGTATACCAAAAAAGCAGGCCGCCCAGGGTATCGCTGGCCATGTCCTTGGTGGCTGTTCTGACGATCCGCGGAGCGTTGTAGAGCCTGACGAAGTGCGGCCCCGCCATGTGCTTCAAAAGTGCGGCCTTGGTCCCGCTGAAGCCCTTGACGAGCACTTCACCCGTCGATCGGCGATAGACGTACCATTTCCCCTTGGACGTCGCGATCTTCAGACCGCGCAATTTAACTTCGACCACCGACCAGGTCCCCAATCTTGCGCCGTGGAACTGGCGACTGTCCTTGGTTCGGGTCGATAGTGTCAAGCCAGGCATCGAGCCGACCGCGATGCCAGCGGTGTCCGCGTGACGACTGGGTAAATTCAATCGGCTTGACCGGGCAGACAGCCTTAAAAATCTCGGGCGACAGGCTGCAGTATTCGGCAGCCATATGCAGTGGTAATGCGGCCGGCCACCGTTCAGCGACGGAATGCGTCACGGCATTCCTCCGTCGCTTTGCGGCATCCTGGTGCGGCAGTACCAGATCACTCGTTATCCCCAGATTGTACACAGGCCTATCAACGCCTCGGAGCGCTTGGCCATTCGACAATCCGGGGAGAAACCGCCAGATTCTACAAAAAAAGCGCGCTCTCCCCGCAATTCAAATGGATCGATACGTTGGGGACATTTAGCGCGCAGCGTATGGGTACCTAACTCGAGTTCCCTTCCCGTTGGAGGGCGCGTCGCCCACGCAGATAGCCGTGGCTTGTATTCGCGTAGACGTCTGCGAGCTCGCGCTCGAGCATCGAGTTGGCGACGATCAGTGCGACGATCGTTGCGCGGAGATCGCCGCCGCACGCCTCGATGGCCTGGTCGGCTGCGGCTTCCAGATCGACGGTCGCGCCTGCGGATTGCTCTGGCGTTGCGTCCGGCATGGTGGAAATTCCAGGGATTGACGGGTGAGGGCGATTGTTCTCTATTTGTTCTAATTTGGCAACAGGCTGCTGCCAAATTGGAGCGATAGGGATGGCTAGTCGACGAGCCGCGGAGTGGCGGTTTCCGAACGCGAAACAGAGGCGGGCGGAGGAGATGGCACAGCGAATCCGCGCGGCGCAGCGCGAGCGCATGTCTGTAGACGACGAGGAGGCGTGGTGGGCTGCCGTGCTGTCGGATCCACGCGCCCGGTCGGACCGCCCGGATCAGGACCGGACTCTTGGCGAGCTCCGAGATGCAAATCTTCGTGTCGAGTGCCGCCGTTGCATGCGCGTCATCGAAATCCAGCGCGCTGATGCGATCCGGCTCTTCGGGGTCGGATCCGAGTGGCGTCACGTCGGCATGCACCTGCTTGCCGACGGTTGCCAACATCATACCGGCCGTCATGAGGAGGACGGCTGTTGGCCGGATTTCAGGTAGCGGCCCCTGCGATCCGCGTTCACGCCAGGATGCAGCCTCTCCGTCTCGGCGATGACGACCTCGAGAAATCGATCGAGATCGAGTCCTTGCTTGGCGATCGCTGCCGTTGGCATGGCTGCGCACGCCGCGCTGGCGGCAGCGCCGGCGAGGAGGTTGCGACGGGTGATCTCAGACATCGTCACCTCTACTTAGCTTTCCCAATGGTTCGGGGCGTAACCGTGCACACGCCAATGGGCCTCGTCGATTTCATGCCAGTGCCTGGCCTCCTCCAGGGTCGCGCGCGCGTCGAGAGGAAAGCTGCTGCGAGCCATTGCAAGCGCGCGCTCAGATGCGATTAGCTCGGCTTCCCAAGTCACCGCCCAAGCCGGCATCGACGCCGTAGGACCGGGTGTTGCGGAAATCACCGTGCCCAGCAGGAATCTCCCGTCGTGACGCAGTACTTGCACGCTGCCGATCTTCGGTCTGCCGGTGGTCGTAACCAGAACCGAATGTAATTTGGTCATGTTTTCTCCGCTCGGCCGCCGCCGCTGCCGGCCTGCTTGCCGAGCAAATAGAACCGCGACATCGTGCGAGCCCAGCGTCGGTGCCGGTCAATCCAAACGACTGGCGACGTCTCGATGCGCCGCTCGTCTGTCAGCGTCGGATGTCCGCTGACGACGCCAACCAAGGTCATCTGCCGGCCATTCGGTGCGCCCGTTATCGCCGGCGACCAGTCCTCGATCAGCGGTGCGTTAGCCAATTCCTTCGGCGACGGGGGCTCTCCGCGCAAGAGCGCCTTGAAATCGTCTCGCAGGCGCTTTTCGTCGATCGACATCAGTGCCTCCTTGCGCACGCGTCGCGCGCCTCGAGCGTCGCGGCCACCAGTCTCTGCAGCTTGCGCATCGAAAAGCGCTCCCGCTCCCACGCACGACCGATGATCTCGAGCTCGTCGTCGGCGAGCGCCGCGTCGCACATCCGCTCGTCGTCCTCGGCGGTCATGTCGGACATCACCTGGGCGGCGAGCGCCGGCAGGTGCTGCAGCGACGGCGAGGGGATCCTGATCACGCGGAAACGGTCGCGCAGGGGCGCCGGCAGCTTTTCGACCGAGTTGGCGGTGGCGATGTGGACCACGTGCGAGAGATCCAGCTGAGCGTCGAGCCCGATCTCGCGATAACGGGCCGCCGTCTCTCGCTCTAGGAACGCTGCCATTGCGTGCCAGAGATTGCCGTTATAGTTGCTCTCGCCGCCCTTCTCGATCTCGTCGACGAACACGATCGGGTTCGCCGTCCGAGAGATCACGATGGCGCGCGCTGGCGCGCTTGGCTGCGCGGTCGACCAGGACTTCGGCGAGCCGGCGAAAGTTCCATCGTGAGCGGCCGCGCCGTCATATCGGTAGACGTACATGCCGCCGCCGATCAGTTCGCCGAGCCGGCGCACCAGGCGCGACTTTCCGGAGCCTGGATCACCAAGGAGGAGCGTCGGCCGCGCGTGCACAGGCTGACCGTCGCGTAGATCCTGCGTCAGCAGTCCGACCTCCCGCCAGGCGTGCGGATACTCGTCGCGCAGCTGTTCGCGCACCATTGCCGCGTCTCTGCAGACGACCAGCGGTAGGGCCTGATCGCGCAGCTCTTGCCAGGCGGTTGGTAGCCCGCGCGCGTCTGCCAGTTTGCCCGACATCACGATGACTTTCGGGGCGTCCGTAATCGCCGGAGCAGCTGGATCCGGTTCAACCGTGGCGTCTCCATCGGCTGGCTCCCGATCGTAATCGCGGTCCTGCATCTCCATTGCCGCGATCCGAAAAATTGAGACATCTGAATTGGTCCACTCGCCGCGTGCCGCGCGCCACCAAACGTCGAGGCGATCGCGCAGGAGACGGCGCTCATCTGGATTTGTGATGACGGCGTGATGCTCGCACATCCACGCGATCTGCGGCAGTACGGCGGTGAATGACGCCGGTTGGCGCGGATTGCACAGCATCGCCAGCCAAGCGATGGCCAGATCTCCGGCCCACGGCCGGCCCTGCGCGAACAGCGTTTCAGCGACCGCGGCAATCTGGATCGCCTGTTGCTCGCGATTGCCTTGCGGTTGCGGGACCACGAGATCGAGCGGAGCTACCTGGCGTTCGGTCTCTCGCCGGAGCCACGCCATCGCGCTGTCCCACCGGTCGTGCGCGAGAATTTCGACACACGTCGGAATTCCGCCGACAACGCGGGATTCGTCCGCTTGATCGGCGACGATGCGCTGCATCTCGCCTCGCCAGAATCGGCTGGCTATCTCGAAAAAGTCGTTGCCTGCATATTTTCCGCTGGCAACCCCGTCCCACACGCGCAGGCGAGCGCGGGCCTCGCGTGTGTCTCCGTCGGTGCTGCTGATCACACCTAGGGCGCCGGCGACAACGGCATTAATTACTGTTGCGGCGTCGTCGGTACACAGCGCCAATAGCTCCCAGGCCCGGGCCAGCGGTGGATCGAGCGGCCGCGCTCGCTCGGCGCTGGCGAGCAGCACGACGTTCCGATCTGTTCGGTCTGCGACAAACAATGTGTCGTTGATCTGCTGGAGGAGGGGAGCGCCTCCTCCTGGGTCCAGCTCTTCGACCCTGTCGCACGCGACAGCTACCGCTGCCTCCCAGTCCAACTGGCAGCAGAAATCGGCCAGCCAACGGACGCGTGCACCCACGTCGTCGCTCATCGCGCGGCCTCCTTCGATGCGGGAGCTGGTGGCGGCGCAGACTCGGCCCGGTCCTCCAGCACCGTTTGCAGCCAGTAGCCGAAGTCTGCCTCTGCTTGACCATGCAACTCGCGCAAAACTTGCGCGGATTCAAACGGAGGCTCTCCTTCTGCAGCCGCTAACGAATCCTTCGGATTAGTGGTACATATATTGCTGTACGAAGTTGCCATCATAGGTGTTTTTGTTGCAACAAAAATGCCGAAAATCAAGGATTAACTTGCGCTGTGGTTAAGGATTCGAAACCGAAAAAGGCGACGACCGAAAAAAATCGTGGAGGCCGGCCGCCGCGAGATCCGGAAACTCTCCGGACTGAACGCTTGGTCCTGCGCATTCATCCAGACTTGATGCGCCACCTGGTCGAGTTGGCAAAAAAGAATGGACTGACCAAATCGATGTTGGTCGAGCGCTCTCTTGTGAGCTTCGTCAATCTCACGGCAGGAACGCCGATACTCGACGCGATGGGGCGCGAGCTGACGGCCGAGCCAGTAGGCGATCAGCTAGGTACGCCAGCTTCATTTGATGAGGTTTGGCAGCGCGCGGTCGGTGGTGGGCCGCGTCCGCAATCTCACTGGGACGCGATACGTCGCCGCGCTGCCAGGCACCAGGGGGATGACGACCAGTGACATTTCGAATGTCGTAACGTCGGCTCGCAATTCGTCAATCGTTGACGTCAAACAACGGATCTCGAAGATTCCGCATCGCTGATGCGACTTCCGTCTCAAATATTTCGACTCTCGAAATGTTTGGTCGTAGGACATTACGAGAGTCGAAATATCGCTCGGTATTTCACTCGGACGTCGGCGACATTCACTCAGACTTTCCCTCAAACTGTGAGTGATAGTTTGAGGTAAAGTCGGGTTTTTCTGAGGTTGTTTTTTTACAACACGAAGTTCTCAAAATGCCTGTGGCAAATTGCTGATTTTGCTGATCCCATGAGTCCTTGGAGAAATGTCCGCCAAGGATTCAAGCTCTTTGAAGACCGCCTCGCCATCGAATGCCACGATCGCCAACGCCGCGCCTGTCGGGCCAGTGGGCGATTTCCTGCTTTCGATGCCGGAATGGAACTCGGCTGTTAAGCCCGCGGAGGCGGATGCGCAGTCCAAGGCCACCGATAAAGGCAAGCGCGCCGGCGCGCGCGGGGCAGGATCGAAGCCGCGTCGCTCCAGGTCGACCGAAGAGTTCGCCGACGGCTATGCTGTTGTGCGTTCCGACCGCGGATACGCGCGCGAGGCGCGCCGCCGGCGGAAGGCCGAAAAGCGGGAGGCCGAGAAGGCTGCCGGCATCACCTTCGAGACCAAGCGCCGCGAGCTCATGGAGGCCCTGGACGCGATTTCAGAGCAGCGTGCGACAGAAGAGCAGCGCAAGCTGGTGCGCGATGCCGACAAGGCCGAGCACTTCGGGAAGCTCTATGCCTGCGACCAATCGGCGTACGACAGGATCTTCGGCGACGGCTTCGTCTTCGAAGGCGGCATGGTGGCTGGCAAATATTGGCGCAAGCCCTTTGTCGAGAAGGGGCTGCGCACGTGGCGTCACCCATTCTTCATGCGTGTCGCTGCATCGATCGGCCGCGCCGCGTCCTGGACGCTGCGCACCGGCCCCACAAAAGACGGCTGCGTGCTCCGGTACAACAAGCTTCATGCGCTCGATGAGGCCTACGCCTTCTTCTGCGAGAGGTGTCGCGACCTGTTCCGGCTTGACCTCGATAGGGTCTTCGAAAGCGAGACGGCGCTGCGCTCCTGGATTGCCTACATCGTCGCGGAGAATGATCTGCCGTGCGGTCCGCATCTGGTGCACTGGATCCCGGATGACCGCTTCCCGGGGCAGGTCATCAATCCGCAGCTGATCTTCCTGCTGCCAGAGGGCCACGCGGTGTGGCCAACGTCACCCGATCGCCAGAAGCTGATGCTCGGCCAGGTCATCGCCGGGCTGACGCGCGTGTTCCAGTGCGATCCCGGCGGTCTGGCGTACCCGTTCCACGGCAAAGACCCGATCTCGCCGCTGACGACAGCGATCGTCTACCAGGACACGCACATGCCAATGCTGTCCGAGTATTTCGAGGCGATGGACCTCACGCTCGATCCGGAGCTCATGTTCCGTCACATGCTGACGGAGAAGCTGGAGGAGGCCGGTTTCGACAAGGCTGACAGCAACACCTGGTTCTCCACGGTCGCCAAGCTGTCGAATTCCGGAGCGCAGATTCTATTCAAGGGCGGTACAGCCGCCGACGATCCGCGCTTCATGCGAAAGATCATCAGCTACATCACCCCGACCGTGTTCGACGCCATCAAGCCGACGACGGCCCAGCAGAAGAAGACGGTCCACCAGTTGATCGAGTGCTGCGCCCGTTACACTGCGGTCAACTTCGACCCGGCCAAGATGGACACAAGGGGTCGCCAGCGTGGCGCGGCCGCTCACCTCATCGAGGCGACCGACAGCATCCATGTCAAAAAGAGCAAGGGACAGGCGTTCGCCGCCGGCGTGAGGGTCGCCGAGACGCGGTCCATCATCACTACCGCCGTGCTCTCCGAGCTCAAAGCTGGCCGCGAGCCCACCATTGCATCGATTACGGCCCTCGTTGATCGCTGCTACAACACTGTAAAACAACACTTTTTTGCTTGCTATCAGACCGCTGTCGCGTCGCTTTCAGTTGAGACGCTGTTAAGGGGGTGCACCTCTCTCCCTTGCGATCGTGCCCCTTCCCGGGAAGTGCTCTTGACGGCCAACAGCATCTCCGACGTGCCGGAATCGTGGCGTTCTGCCTGCCTGGATCCGGTCATCGTCGATCATTTCCGTCTACAGGCTCTCCGGTCAGCTAGAAAACGGCTTGCGGCTGACAAACCGCGTACTGTCACCACGCGCCCGGTCGGCAGCAACGTGCTCGCATTCCTGTCGGCCGGACCAGTGAAGGTGACGCTGTGCACTAGCTCTGAGGTCAGCCAGGCGGCGTAGCCTACGGAATCCGGCCAACCAATTATCTCTTCAACTGTCCTGCCGGACTCCAGATTGCGTGACGTGGTCACTTCCTGATCTCCGGTGGCGCGTGGTGAGGTCTCGTCAGCACAAGTGATGCTCACGGTCACCACGATCGCTCCACGTCATCCTGCGGTGTCCGAAGACCGCGTTCGGCACGGTGTCATCCATCCGGCAGACAGAAACATCTTGATCGTTGCTGACCCGGACTCCAGTAGTTCTCCGGTGCATGAATAGCTCTTCGAGGAGAGCAGAGATGACAACATCAGAATCCGTCGACCGAACCGTCCGGCAGATCGACGACGATACGCGAACCCATTTCTTCCGGAGTCCGGATGACGGTCCGGATCGACAGTTCACGTCATCACGTCAGCGTCAGGACCCGACCGTCAGCCGAGCCAAAGCTCGTCAGCGCACTGCCGCGTGGCGTCTCCGGCTCGATCGTCAGCGTCGACCGGAGGCCAGAGACATTGGCATGGCTATGGTCTCGGCTTTGGTGATGTCACCGTCGGTAAACCTGCAGAATCCGGATGTCGGCGAGATTCGTCTCGTCCGTGCAGCGTTGGCCGACCTGGAGCGTCGGGGATACGACATTTCAGAGGTGCTCGACGTGCTGGTGAAACTGCGTCGCCGTCTGCGTGGCGGTGACCGTGCTCCGCAGGAGGAATCCGGATCCGTCGGTGAGACTCTCCACAGCCATGCCGGTGACCGACGAAATTAATTCGTCAACGCCGTTGCGCCTTGCTGACCTCGGTACGAGGATCGAATCCGATGCTGATCGACATATCCTTGGCGGGACAGATCAGCATCGACCTCAGGACCGGCCGCACTCCCTGCGAGCCGGGCCAACTTTTCTCAGGATAATCGTTGAACCTTGCAGCGCCTGGACTCACGGTGATTTGCTGACGCCTCGTACCCTCAATGGCCGCGAACCCTTACAGTAGGTTCAACTCCTGCCCTTTCCGCCACTACAAAACTTCTCCTCCGACAGCAAAAAGGCACAACAAAGGCTGTTGCGGCTAAACTCTAGGCTTGCTGTCCCGTAGCTTCGAGGATCAGCCGCGCGATTTCCTCTGGGTGCGAAATCAGCGAAAGGTGGCTTGCCTTCACCTCAATCGTCTTGGCGCCCATCCGTTTGGCCATAAACCGTTCGAGGTCCGGATTGATGGTGCGGTCCTCCGTCGAGACGGCGTAGTAGCTTGGCTTCGACCGCCAGGCTGCGTTCATGGTCTTGCCGGTGAGCAGCGCCTTGTGGAACGGCTCCTGTACGGCATAGAGCACCTTCGCCTTCGCTTCCGGCAGGTCGCCTGCAAAATCGCGCAGGAAGACTTCTTCGGAAAGGCGTCCTTCATCGCCGTCGAACAGGATACCGGCCGTCGCCGGTGGTGTCGGATAGGCCTTGGCAAGGGCAGTGTAGTCCTCGCCGGCATCCGGGGCGCGCGCCGCCACATAGACCAGCGCCGAGACGTTCGGATGCATCCCGGCCTCAGTGACGATCATTCCGGAAAAGGAATGGCCGACCAGGACTGTCGGCCCGTTCTGTCGCGCAAGCACGCGCTCGGCGGAGGCAACCGCTTCGGACAGCGTCGTCAGCGGGTTCTGCACGGACGTTGCATTCAGCCCTGCGGACTGCAGCCGCGCAATCACCTCGGTCCAACAGGAGCCGTCGGCGAACAGCCCATGCACCAGCACGACGTTGCGCGCCTTCGGCGGAGTGAAGTTTGCGGCTATGCCACGGGTAGAGATCATCGAGGCAGCCGCACCCGCGAGGAGGGCGGTCGAGAACATGCGTCGGTCGATCATAGTGTCTCTCCTTTGACATGCGGATTGGCACAAAGCCTAAATTTGATGGCGCGGAATGATTGCTCCACCCTGCATACGGACTCACGATGGATTGGGAATGCAGCCTGATCGCGCGGAATCTCCACCGAACAATGCAAGAAAGCTATCCTCAAGGTCGGTGCGCGCCTTCTGAAACAGAGTGCCGCCCTCGTTGCCGTTTCTGATCGTGACAGTCGCGGTCAAGCCGGACACCAGCGGCACTCCAGGAGGCACCTTGTCGATCGCAATGCGAACTGGCACTCGCTGTGCCAAACGCACCCAGGTGTAAACCGGATCGACGTTGGGCAAGCCCTGTGTAGCCACCGCCGCATTGGAAACGCTGACGCCGCGCGTCACCGTTGAAATGTGGCCTACGATAGGTGAGGAATATCCCATCAGCTTTGCTTCGGCACGATCCCCCACGCAAAGTCGGGCCAGCTTTGTTTCCTCGAAGTATCCGTCTATCCAATAGCTGTCTGTGTCGATGACAGAAATGTTGCTGGTCCCCTGTTGCGCGTAATTTCCCACTCGGAGCAGGAGATTGGTGACGAATCCGTTCACCGGACTGCGCACCTCCGTGCGTTGCAGGTTGATCTCCGCCTGCCTAACTTGCTCTTGGCCTGCGTCGGCGACGGCCTTTGCCTGAATAGCGGCTCCCTCATAGATCTGCCTGTCCTCGACGCTCTCCGCCAAGTCGGTCAGCTCGCGTCGCCGTTCGGCCTGCAATTTCTTGACTTCATGATCCGCCACCTTTTGCAATAGGGTCGCCTTGTTTGAACGTAGCGCGACCTCAAAGTCGAACGGATCGATGACATACAAGATATCACCCTTATGAACGAATTGATTGTCGACGACTCGTAGCTCCCTGATCTGCCCGGAAATCTGCGGCGCAACGTTCGCAACTTGAACTCGCACGCTCGCATCGCGCGTCCACGGCGCGGCATTATACAGGTTCCAGCTCATGACGGCGACCAGCACTGCAGCAACCGCGATGCCGATTGTGGCCAACTTGCGTGCCAGGAACCGGAGGCTTTGGGCGATATCGCTTCGGCGCCTCAACGCGGACTTGCCCGGGGATGGTGCGGTCTTCGACGCGGCCTCCGATACCTCTCGCGCGACGTCGTCTAAATCTTTGATCTGAGAATTCGATGCCTTGCCCGCAATCGGCAAAGAGGGCGCGGCAGCTGCCTGCGTCTCGTCTCCCTGAACAGCTTCATCGCGAACAATCGCGCCCATGGTGTTCTCCTCTAGAACAGCAGCATCAACAGGCCCAGAATCGTCACATACAGACTCATCTCTGCAAGCTGGACGTTGCTGAACATTTTGGCGAAACCCACGACATGCAGAACCGGTCGAAGGACGACGATGACAACAAGAGCTGTAGCCAGGTAGGTTACAAATGGCGCAACAAGAACGCCTCCGATGATCAGCTCTGGAAAGGTATGTGCCATCAGATTGCCTTTCGGGAGAAATGAGTGCCACTCCACTGGTCGATGGTGTCGCCCGTCAGGACGAGACAGGCGACAACATCTGCATCGATCGAATCCTTGCATGAAGCATTCTCGCACAGCGCACGAGTAATGGCGCGGAGCGTGGCTGCGTCTCTCGTGGCCATCGCGGCGCGTGCTTGGTGGACCAGTGGAGCGAAGGGACCATCCGCGAGCTGCATCAGCTTCTCATTGCAAAGTCGAACCATTGCCGATCGATCGAAGGATGAGAGCAGCTCCGCGAGCCCATGACTGTCCCGCGCTCCTCCGGCGGAAAGGAATTGTCCGATGCGTGACGCGTCGCGGAACGTCGCCTCGACCAAAGTGTCGCTGTTCTCTTGGTTTGGCTCTCTCAATTCGCCGCGAGCCTCCGCGAGCAAATGCTTCCTGATTTTGTCACCGGAAACGGGTGGAATGAGCATTTGTGCGGCCAGCAAGACTGCTGCGGCCGCGACGACGAATAGAGACGTGAAAAGGAAGGTCTGAGGGTTGTAGGTCTGGGGGTTGTTCGGGCCCAGGATAGTTGGGATGGCAATGAGATTGACGCGGCCGATTCCCGACCACAAAGGATTATGCGACGTGGTCAGAAGGGCTGCGCCGACCGTAAACGGAGCTAGGGCAAATGCCAGCGCAGGAAAAGCGTCAGCGCCATCGAGCACGATGAACTCGAGTATACCGGCTAAGGCGGCCGCGATCGGCGCGCCAATGAGGGCAACTGCCGTGAAGCCGCGCGGATTCGGCGTCGTGGCTCCCAATCCGGCGAGCGCCGCAACGAGATAAAGTGAAACGCTTGCCGCAGACCAGCCGGCCCAGACAAAAAACGTCGACGCGATCGCAAACCATAGAGCGGCACGCAAACCATTTTCGACGGCAATTCGATAGGAGCGGTATAGCGGGGCGCGCACGATCGTGACGGCCAGCTGATTGACCCCAAGGCTACCAGATCCTGGCGGACGTTTTCGTCCCGCCGCAGAAATTCTTTGGTTTGCCATGCCGGGGCTCGATCGATCGCGGTGCTTGTTTGGTCGCGGACACCGAAACCGAACGAAACAGGTGCAATGTTCAAGGTCCGCGCCGCTTGCAATTCAGCGATCAGGTCGACAGCGGCGCTCCGGGCGGCGGCGCTCCGGGCAGGGCCGCTGCTCGACTCGAGAGCGACGCTTCCAATTTCAGGACGGAGTGCCACGATTTCCTGCAGCAAGGCAAGGAAGGTCGTCGTATTTCTCTCGCCATGGAGGTTAGCGCTCGCGTACTCACGCACGCGACGATGAATTTCTGCAAGCTGCGCGACGAGGCGTGGATAGCGGTCGGGAGCAGACATCAACGCATTTATGACCGCTATCGATATGATGCCGATCACGATCGCCGCGCCGCGCTCCACGCCGGCGTCAAATACGTTTTGGGGCTTATCGATTTGCTGTATCGCGATGACTCCAACAGTGTAGCCGGATAGCACGGCTGCATAGGCCCGATAGCCGTCCAAGAGCTTGCTCGCAAAGACGCAAAGACCAAGCCACACGGCCGACGCCGCCAGCATCAGATCTCTCGTCTGTGAAAAGAGCCCCGTTATTGCGATTGAGGCTGTCACCCCGACAACGGTAGCGATCAATCGAACCACCGCCTTGTCCAGCGCCTGACCGCGGGTCGGCTCCGCAAGAATTGCAACGGTCACTGCCGCCGTGGACGGCGCCTCGAGCTGCAGCCAAAAGCTTACGTACAACGCCAGGATTGTGGCCAGCCAAACGCGGACGGCGAAAGTCCAGGAGCCAGCTGGAATCCCTACTACATGAACCGGCTGCTGGGCTATTGTCGCCACCACGATGACCCTCAACGAATTTTGCGGACGCGTCGGGGCCCGCACTCAGTTTTCGTGTCCCAACACGCTGACGGAGGCGACGAAGCAGTAGCCACGTCCGCGGATGTTGACGATGAAGCGATTTCCTTCTTGTCCGTCGCGCAGCACACGGCGGAGCGCAGACATATGGACCGTGAGATTATTTGGCTCGACATAGATGTTTGGCCAAACGCGAACCATCAGCTCTTGCTTGCTGACGATCTCACCGCTGTGTTTGAGCAAAACGATAAGAAGTTCGAGGGCGCGACTTCCGACCGGGACAGGCTTCTCGCCTTCCAGCAGAAGGAATTGTCCGGGAAGCAGACGAAACCGTCCAAATGACAGTTCAGTTGGCGCGACGCCGGCTCTCTCGGTTCTGGTCTCGACGAATGGCCTGGCCCTGTGCGGACTCTGATCCGCGCGTCTGACATCATGTCCTGGCTCGGAACTAGGCGCAAAACGTCCGAGATCTGCGGTCGATCCAGAAGCGTGCATTCTGACCTCGCGTGCGTGGTGGACGACAACTTCCGTGGGCCAAGTTATGGCAGTTTGGCAGACCTCGGTCGATTGTGCGGTGGGAGTCTGAGCTTCGCTTCTGGTTGGCAATGCTAAGCGATCGCTTAGGGACAATGGGGCGCGTGATCTCGAAGTTCGTGCTTTGGGATACGTTGCCCGCACAAGGCGCCGATCAGCGGCAAAGCAACCGCCACAGATTATAGGTTGTGCACTGGGGAGTGCGGCGCGCGAAACGCCCGAGCCAGGATGCTCTTAGGCCGGCTCAGGAGTTGTGCGGCTGCCGTAGTCTCGGACTGAGGGTGTCCGCCATCCGGCTGAGCTCGGGAAGTGAACGTGCCTTCATTTTTCGCATTAGGTGGGTGCGATGCACTTTCACCGTAGATTCGGCGATGCCGATATCGTTGGCAATCTGCTTGTTGAGGCGGCCTGCGACGACATGGAGCATAACCTCACGCTCGCGGGAGCTGAGTGTGTCGAAACGATCTCTGAGCGCGGCCAAGGCGCTATCACCCTCCCGACGGGCACGGTCGCGGGCGAGGCCGGCCCCGACGGCGTCGAGGAGATCCTGATCCCGGAACGGCTTGGTAAGGAACTCTATGGCACCACCTTTCATCGCTTGCACGGTCATCGGCACGTCGGCGTGCGCTGTAATGAAGATGATTGGGACTTGCCTGTTTGCCGCGGCAAGGTCGCGCTGAAGTTCAAGTCCGCTTCGCCCGGGCATTCTGACGTCGAGCACCAGGCAGGTCGGCCCCTCCGGCGGATCGGCGTTGAGAAAATCGGGAACAGACGAAAATTGCCGCGTCGGTAGGCCGACGGTTCGCAAGAGACGCGCGACTGAGTCGCGAAACTCAGGATCGTCATCGATGACCAAAACACTGGGATTTGCGTCACCCATTCCCGATATCCTGCGCTAAACAGAAAGCTCCTCCCCAGGATCGCTTCATTCTATCCCCAATCCGTCGAGCTGAACAATATCCGTTGCCTAAGCGGATAGCCGGAGGGCTAAGCCATCGCTTAGGAGCGCCGGCCTTGCTTTTGTTGCGCTGTGCCTGACAATAGAAAGTTGCATATGGGCACGAGGTATTGCGGCGCCGGTATGGGTGGACGCGAGGGAGCTTCTGGAACCCGCAATGTTGCACCAGGCACGTATATCCATTGTCGACGACAATGAGGCTTTTCGCGAGTCGCTGCGAAAGCTCGTAACGTTGCTCGGCTACACAGTCGAAGCGTTTCCGTCGGCAGCCGACTTCCTGGCATCGCGTCTGCTACCTGAAACCGATTGCCTGGTCGCCGACGTTCACATGCCAGTAATGACAGGAGTCGAACTGCACAGGCATTTGGTCGATGCTGGCCACGCGATCCCGACGATCCTCATTACTGCATACCCGGACGAAGTCGTCAGGGACCGGGCTCTGAAGGACGGCGTTGTTTGCTACCTCAGCAAGCCGGTGGATGACGAGCATCTCGAGCGATGTCTGCGTTCGGCTCTGCAGTCGGGTACGCCGATTGAGGATCGTTCATAAATCCTCTTGGGTTGCGGGCAGAGTGAACTGAAATACGGCCCCCCGAGGTTCATTGGCACTGATCCACAACCGCCCGCCATGTCCGTTGATGATGCTCTGACAGATCGACAGTCCCATCCCGACTCCGCTGGTCTTCGTCGTGAAAAAGGGCTCGAAAACTCGATCGCGATTTACCGGATCAATGCCGGGCCCTGAATCATGCACCGCGATGAGGGTGCCGCCGCTCTCGCCTTTTTCGGATCGGATCGACAGTTCGCGCGGTCCGTCCTCGACCGCGCCCATCGCTTCGACGGCATTCAGCATCAGGTTCATTAGGACTTGCTGCAACTGGACACGGTCGCCCTGAACGGCAGCCGGTCCATCCATGAGGCGCGTACTGACCGATATTCCATTCTTGGCGGTTGCGCTTCGCACCATGACGATCACCTCGTTGATCGCTTCATTCAAGTCGAAACGCTCTTTCCGTGGAGGCGCCTTCTTGATCTGACTACGAATTCGTCCAACGATGTCCTTGGCTCGGTCCGCATCCCTGACGACGCAATCGAGCGCTTCCCTGACCTCATTCAAATTCGGCGGGTCCATTTCCAAAAACCGTATCCCCGCTCGAGCGTTGTTTCGGGCGGTCGCGATCGGATGCAGAATTTCGTGGGACAGCGAAGCGGCCAATTCTCCCATCATGCCCACGCGATTTATGTGCGCAATATCCGATTCCAGCTGCCGCAGCCTCTCGCGCTCGTCTTGTGCTCGCCGCCGTTGCGTCACGTCAGCTGTTGTAATGAAAACCTCACCCGGCGTCCCGAATGAGGAAAACATATGATAATTGGCTTCGAGGTATTTGACGGCTCCGTTGGGAAGCAGGATTCTGTGCTCGATCGTAAGATCTCTCTTCAGGCGTACTGCCTCCTGAACCGCGTCCCAAACTCTGTTTAGATCGTCCGGATGAACGCGCCGCCATATATCGCCCCGGTCTGGCAGGCCGCGCTGCGGATCAAATCCCCAGATCCGGTAATTCTCATCCGACCAATAGGAGTAACGCGACGTTGCAGGGTTAAAGACCCTAGTACCTGTCTGGCTTATCCTCTGTGCCTGGGCTAACCAGGCTTCGCCGCGGCGCAGCTGCTCTTCGGCCTTTTTGGCTTCATCGACCTCGACTGCCAAGCCATACCATTGGACGATACGCCCTTCTTGATCCCTCAGTGGCTCGCAACGAGCGTGGTGCCAACGAAATACACCGTCCGCTCGCCGCAAACGGATCGCGGCCTGATAGGGGGTACCGGTTTGAATTGCGTGACGGAAGGTCACTATGAATTCTGACAGATCTTCAGGGCGTAAGAACGTTTCCGCCCAGTCTCGGTGTCCGAAATTCTCAAATGGCACACCAGCGTAATCCAAAAAGCGCCGACTGATATGAGTGGTTTTACCATCGGGGCTCATTGACCAGACGAGGCCTGGCACTGCTTCGACAATCTGACGAAGCTTGTATTCGCTTTCCCGAAGAGCTTCCTCGGCGTGCTTGCGCTCGGTCAGATCGAGCACAAATGAAATACCCTGGTTCCCATCCTCTTGAAAACTTACCGCGCCGATCAGCACCGGAATGCGGGTGCCGTCCTTGCGAATGTATTCCTTTTCGATGGCCGGGAATTGTCCACTTCCGAAATATTTCTGTACTCTCTGGGTGTCTCGCTCGCGGCACTCGGGGACCGTCAGCTCTTTCCAATCTAGTCGGCCTGCCAGCAGATCGTCCCGATCGTAACCTACCATTCGAAGCCACGCGTCATTTGCTTCAAGAACTTGACCATCCAAGTCCCACAACATGACTCCGATGATATTGGCTTCGACCAGGCGGCGGATTCTGGCATCACGTTCTCGAACGGCTTGCTCTGTACGCTTACGGTTCGTCACATCGACTGTTGTGGTAAAAACTTCAACGAGCGCGCCGAGCGAGGAATACGTATGATGGCTGGTTCCCTCAAGGTGTTTGACAGTTCCGTCAGGGAGCACGATTCTGAACTCGCCCGCGAAATCTTTTCTCTGACGCACGGCCTCCTGAATTGCTTCCCACACGTGGTTTCGATCGTCCGGATGAATGCGTTGCCACATATCGTCCCGACTAGGCAGGCCCTGCAGCGGATCAAACCCCCAGGTCCGGTAACTCTCATCCGACCAATAGGAATAGCGCAACGTTGTCGCGTTGTAGACCCAATTGCCAACGTGACTCAGCTTCTGTGCCTGGGCTAACCAGGCCTCGCTGCGGCGCAGCTGCTCTTCGGCCTTCTTGGCTTCATCGATGTCGATGGACAGGCCGTACCATTGAATGATGCATCCTTCTCGATCGCGCAGAGGTTCGCAAAGAGTACGGTGCCAACGAAACTCGCCGTCTGCCTGTCGTAGGCGCCACTCTCCCCGGTACGACTTACCGGCCTGAATTGTGTGACGGAAATGCTCTGTTACTTCCAAAACGTCGTCCGGATGTATGAATGTCTCCACCCAGTCACGGTGCGTGAAATCCTCAAATCGCATGCCGCTGTAGTCCAAAATGCGGCGGCTGATGTGAGTCGCGTTGCCATCGGGGTCCATTGACCAGATGAGGCCCGGTACCGCTTCGACGATTTGACGAAGCTCGTCTTCGCTTGTCTGAAGGGCCTTCTCTGTGCGCTTGCGTTCAGTCAGATCAAGAACAAATGCGACGCCGCCGCCTGTAGCGATTGCGAGAATTACAATGGAGCCGAGTAGAGGATCGGTGTGAGCCGGCGCGATCACCAGGCCGACCAGGGCGATGAAGAACGCGAACGCCTTCACGTGAGGCGTCATCGGCGCAACAAGGTGGAGCAAGCGTGCTGCTAGAGGTGACGATGTAGCTGCGGTACGGTGTGTTATCATTATGATCTCCACACGTCAGATCACAGCCTATGTTGTAAGCAGGTTGAGCGTGACTTCGATGTTGCCCCGCGTAGCCTTGGAGTACGGGCAGAGTCGTTCCGCCTGCTGAACGAGGTCGTGCGCGACGGCGCGGGCGATACCGGGAATGCTGATGTTGAAGCGTGCGCTCAGAAAATAGTCGGTGTTATCGGCAAGGTGCAGATCGAGTTCGGCGTCGATCGTAATTTGGCCCAAGGTGACTTTGTTCTTGCGCGCCGCGTGTGAGATGGCGCTCGCGAAGCACGCCGCCCAGCCGGCGCCGAAGAGTTGTTCTGGATTGGTGCCGATGTCGGTCGAGCCGGGCGTTGTTAGCTTGACGTCGAGATTACCGTCGTGGCTGCGCGCGATCCCATGGTCGCGCCCGCCAGTGGTACGGGTTCTGGCGGTATAGATGACTCTTGCCCGTCCGCTGTCGCTCTTGGCTTCCATGGGCTCTTTCCTAGCCCTTTGCTATCAGCGTGAATCCGACACTGGCGATATCGAACTTCGTTCCCGACAAGGCACCTACGCCCATCCGTCGCCAATGGCTCGTTATGCGTTGTATGATCTTGTATGGAGTTGTAAGCGTTCCAGCCCTTTGGAATCGCTGAGGAAAGCGGATGGATGCACAGGAATGTATCCCGGCACTTACGGAAGAGCCCGGCCGCCTCAACTGTTATTGGCCTAGCTCCGTCAGCAGCCGCTCTGCCAACCGCTGATCTGCGGTGTCTCGCCCTTCGGTGAATTGCTCCAAGATCGGCTGCAGCAGCTTTCGACCGTCCTCCGGTCTGCCGCGATTGGCCAGGAGCCTGGCCAGGTCGATGGCAGTGCGTAACTCCCAAGCCCGTGCGCCTTGGCGGCGACTCAATTTGAGTGATTGGGTGAAGCAAGCCTCCGCTTGGTCAACTCGGCGCTCTGGTGAAGCGAGAAGGGCACATCCCTTCATCCGCAGCGCTTCCGGCAGCAAGTAGTGTTCTCCGTTCTCATCGATGCGGCTTATGGTTTCGTCGATCAGGGCGATACTTTCGTCGACTCGTCCTATGGCAATGAGACCTTGCGTGAGAGCAATGTTAAATTCTACCTTACGCTGTCCGAGAACCATGTTGAGCTTCGTATCGCGCGCAGCGAGGTATTTCAGGCAGTCCTGAAGAGTTTGAACCCCGGCCCTCGGATTGCCGCCGTAGATGCTGAGGGTGCCTTTGTAGGCGCGTCCGACGTGCAGATTGGGACTTAGAGAATGGGATTCGGCATGTGGAATCAACCAATCCACGTGCTCTTCGGCGCTCCGAAGATCACCCGCCCAGATAAGTACGCCCGGAACCCAACTCAAAGTGACTGCAAGCGTTGCGGGATTGCTGCTCAGCTTGGCATCGTTGACTGTCTGACGCGCCCGTTCGACTGCCTGCGCGGGGAAACCCTGCGCCCACAGAGTTCGCATCAGCACGACACCAGCCAATATGTGTTCATCGACCCCAAGATATGTCCGATGGGTGCTCGACCAATGCTGTAGCGCAGCCTCAAGCTCCGGACGGGCGCCGGCATAGTCGCCAACGAAGTGAAGGGCCCGTCCCAGAGCTGATTGGGCAAGGGCGGTGGCGTCCGGCTCCTCGATGGTTCCGGCCACCGTGCGGGCGCGCTTTGCATAGTCCAGCGCAATTTTGAATTCTGCCTGGCGAACACAGAACAGCGAAAGCATCCACAGCATCATGACTTGACCGAGGACATTGCCGCATGCCTCGGCGATCACCAGGCTCCTGTTCAAGGCCGCAAGCGCCGCCTCGCTCGGCCCATCAATGTGCATCGATGCGACTCCCAGGCTTGCCTGCAGTTGCATCTCCTCCGCGCCGCCACGGGTCGTATCATCGAGCGCCGCGATTGCACGTTCAGACCACCGACAACATTCAGGTAAGAGTGACATTGTCAGGAAAACGGGCGCCGCCGCTGCGGCAAGCTTGATCCCAAGCCGAACATCGCCACGGTCACCAAAACACCATTTCAACGCGCTGCGGGTGTTGTTTAGTGCGGCGAAATGAGGCGATCGCTCTGGTCCGGTGGACAATGTCGGCCAGTCGCTGCCAGACTGCTCGAGCCATCGCTGATAGTACGCCGCATGGCGGGCGGCCAGTTCGGTCGCCTCGGCGTTGCCGGTCGCAATACTGAGAGCGTAGGCTCGCGTCGTGTCAAGAAGACGATAGCGTATCATGGCGCCTAGAGGACGCGTTGCGACCATCGATTTGGCAACCAGACTGTCCATGGCGGTGAGGACTTGCGATTGATCGATGGCGCTGTCGGTGACGACCGCCAAGGCAGCGTCAAGGGTAAAATGTCCGACGAACACGGCGAGGCGGCGTAGCACGGCGCGCTCCAGTTCGGAGAGGAGCTGATAGCTCCAGTCGAGGGTCGCCTGCAGTGTCCTTTGGCGGGGCGTCGCGCTGCGGTGTCCAAGCAACAGCAAACCAAGATGTTGATCTAAGAGGTTCTCGGTTTGATGTAGGCCGTAGACTTCAACCCGCCTGGCGGCCAGCTCAATTGCGAGCGCCACACCATCGAGCTTGCGACAGATGCGTGCAACGACTGCGACATCAGCGTCGCTAAGATTTATATGAGCGCCGCTCGCCACCGCGCGTTGAATAAACAACAGCGGTGCCGGAAAAGTCTGGGCAGCGGCGCTCGTTATCTCGGCATCTTCCGGTGGACAAGTAAGAGTATCCAGTCGATAGACATATTCGCCTTCGACTTGAAGAACTTCACGACTTGTCGCCAAAATGTGAACGTCGGGCGCCTCCGCGTAAATCCTCGATGTCAGTGCCGCGATCACATCGATGAGATGCTCGCAAGTGTCGAGAATGAGCAACATCCGCTTGCCGCGCAGATAGGCGATCAAGGCCGGTGTCGCATCCTCCGACTGAACCGATAATCCCAACATCGAAGCGATCGCTGTGGCTGCCAGACCAGGATCGCTCAGCACGCTCAGGTCGGCAATGAGAACCGCGCCCTTGAACGCCTCGATCAGGTGATGGCCGACGGCTATTGCCACAGTGGTCTTGCCGACGCCGCCGATGCCGACGATGCTGACAAAGCGAGTAGCGATCAAATGATTCGATATGCGCAGAATGTCCTCATCCCGTCCAACCATGTTTGCCAAACGGCTGGGCAAATTGGCATGCGAGAAATCCGCTGCACCAGGTGCCGCCGAGTCGACCTCACTGCGCGAACGCGTTACCGGCGCCACGAAACAATAGCCCTGTCCGGACAATGTCGTGATGTAGCGGGCACCATCCTTTCCATCGCCAAGCGCCTTGCGCAGGTTCGCCAAATGAAAGCGCAGGCTGTATTCCTCGGCCGTGACATCGGGCCAGACGAGAGACAATAACTCTTTCTTGGAGATGACTTCGTTGGGCCTCAATACCAGAGCGATCAGGATGTCGAGGGCGCGGGCGCCCAATTCCACAGGAGCGCCTTCTCTGGTGAGCAGCCGTTCGCTTGGGGCCAGACGAAAGGGCCCAAACGAAAGGACATCTTTGCTTGGCGCCACCACCTGACAAGCTCCGGGGTCGGCCTTCGAATTGAGTTCGGCTAATTGACCTTATTGCGTCTCTTCGCACAAATCATACCGCAGCGCCTGGGAATTGCCAGCTATCCCTCGCCTCGCTCGACCGAACGCAAGTGGAACCTATCGCTCGTTAGCCGCGATTGGGCGCGATTAGCCGAACTTAACTCGCGTGGATACAAGGCGCGGTTTAGCTTGCGGCCGACCTGGACGAGGGATTGAGCGGCGCTCCGTTCCTCATATCGAACGATGGGAGTGACCATGACCGCTGACGTCGCTGGCAAAGGCTATGCATTGCTGCGCAGTCCACATCTCAACAAGGGCTCCGCCTTTTCCGTTGAAGAACGACGCGCCCTCGGGCTTGAGGGCCTGCTACCCCCTGTTCCTTCGACACTCGATCGCCAGGTCTCCCGCATTCATGCGCAGCTTGCGACGCTGGATAACGATCTGCAGAAGTACCTGCTACTGTCTGATCTGCAGGCCCGAAACGAAACCCTCTATTATGCGGTCCTGATGTCAGACCCGGCCGGGTTCATGCCACTGGTCTACACGCCGACGGTCGGTGAAGCGTGCCAAAAGTTCGACCATATCTTCCATGCTGCCAGGGGCGTGTACCTGCCGATCTCGGCCAAGGGCCAACTCAAGCGTTGGCTGTCCAACTGGCCCGAGAAGAATGTGCGCTTCATCGTCGTTACGGACGGCGAGCGGATCCTCGGCCTCGGAGACCTTGGGGTCGGCGGAATGGGCATCCCGATCGGAAAGCTTGCGCTTTATACCGCCTGTGCGGGTGTGCCGCCTGAGCTTTGCCTTCCGGTCACGATCGATGTCGGGACGAACAATGCGGCGTTGCTGGACGATCCGCTTTATCTCGGTCTGCGCCATCAGCGCGTTCGCGGCGAACAGTACGATGCCTTCATCGACGAGTTCGTTACGGCCGTCCAGGAGCTCTACCCGAAGAGCTGCATTCAATGGGAAGACTTCGCCAACTTCAACGCCGTTCCCATTCTGGCCAAATACCGCGATCGCATCTGTACCTACAATGACGATATCCAGGGTACGGCGTCGGTGGCGCTGGCCGGCATCTATGGTGCCCTCCGGATCAGTGGTCAGAAGCTCACCGATCAGAGGTTCCTGTTTCTGGGCGCAGGTTCAGCCGCGACCGGGATTGCCGAATTGATCTCGCAGGCCATGGTCATGGAGGGGCTTACGATCGATCAGGCCAGAAGCCGGAACAATCTTTTCGACATCAATGGTCTGCTGACCTCATCAAGCAAGATGATGGAGTTTCAGAAGCCCTTCGCTATCGAGCACGAGCCGATCAGTGATTTCGCCGCGGCAATCAGGGCTATGAGGCCGACCGGCATCATTGGCGTGAGCACGGTGCCAAAGCTGTTCAATCAGAGAGTTATCGAGGCCATCTCTGAGATCAACGACAGGCCGATCATTTTCCCTTACTCCAATCCGACATCTCGCTCGGAGTGTACCGCCGAAGAGGCTTACACGTGGTCGAACGGCCGCGCGATCTTCGCAAGCGGCAGTCCGTTTCCGCCATTGAGCGTCGAAGGCAAACACTTCGTGCCTGGTCAAGGCAACAACGTCTACATCTTCCCGCCGATGGGCATGGCGGTCTACGCGACCGAGGCGAAGCGGGTCACAGATCAAATGTTCATCGTCGCCGCAAAGGCCGTTGCCGAACAGGTCGGCCAGGACAGTCTCGATGTCGGTCTGATCTATCCACCGCAAAGCAAGATCCTGAAAACCTCGCTGCACGTCGCCACCCGGATCGCCGAGCACATCTTCGAACGCGGGCTCGCTCGCGTGCCGCGACCGGACGATCTCTCCCGTCTGATAGCGGAGAAAGTGTACGTCCCAGCCTATGAACGCAATCCTTCCGTCCGACGCTACTCGAGCGCCGCTGCCGCGGGTTGATCAAGAGATGAAGAGGGGGTGGAGGTCAAAGCTCCACCCCCTAATCCCGGACGGGATGCGAAACACAGCCACGAGAAAGGAAACACCAATGACCCAGTTCAGGAAAGAAACCGATAGCCTCGGTGTTGTGCAAGTGGCCGCCGACAAGCTGTGGGGCGCCCAGACGCAGCGATCGCTGGAGCATTTCAGCATCGGCAAGGACTTGATCCCCCGCGAGATGATCACGGGTTACGCGATCCTGAAGAAAGCGGCCGCAACCGCCAACCATGCCAGCGGACGGCTGGATCAAGCCAGATACAAGCTGATCGTCCAGACCTGCGACGAAATCCTCGCCGGCAAGCATCACGACATGTTCCCTCTGCACGTCTGGATGACTGGTAGCGGCACGCAGTTCAACATGAATGTCAACGAAGTGATTTCAAATCGCTGCTGCCAGCTTGCCGGCACGGCGCTCGGCAGCCACGCGCCTGTTCATCCCAACGATCACGTCAATATGGCGCAATCGTCGAACGATTCCTTTCCCTCGACCATGAACATCGCGGCCGCCGTGAACGTCAAGCAGCGCCTGGTCCCAGCGGTCACTGCATTGCGCGATGCCGTTGCTGCCAAGGCGAAGGAATGGGACAAGATCGTCAAGATCGGCCGCACGCACATGCAGGATGCGACGCCGCTGACGCTGGGCCAGGAATGGTCGGGCTATGCCGGCATGCTGACGGATGATCTCGTCCGGATCGAAGCGTCGTTGCCGGCTGTGTATCGACTCGCGCTCGGCGGCACTGCGGTCGGCACCGGCATCAATTCCGCCCCCGGCTTTGCCGAGTCGGCGGCGGCCGAAATCGCCAAACTCACAGGGCTCCCGTTCGTAAGCGCGCCTAACAAGTTCACGGTGCAAGGCGCCCATGACGCGCTGGTGCAATTGTCCGGAACGCTGCGAACCCTTGCGGTTTCGCTCTACAAGATCGCCAACGACATCCGCCTGTTGTCGTGCGGACCTCGCGCCGGATTTGCCGAGCTGAACATCCCGGAGAACGAGCCGGGTTCTTCCATCATGCCGGGCAAGGTCAACCCCACGCAGTGCGAGGCGCTGACCATGATCGCGGTGCAGGTCATGGGTAACGACGTCGCGGTCGGCTTTGGCGGCGCCGGCGGTTACCTGGAGATGAACGTCTACAAGCCGCTGATGATCTTCAACATCGCGCACTCGATCACGATCCTGAGCGACGGCTGCGTCAATTTCCGCAAGTTCCTGGTGGAAGGGACCAGGCCCAACCTGAAGAAGATCAACGAGTATGTCGATCGGTCGCTGATGCTGGTGACCGCGCTTGCGCCTGTGATCGGCTACGACAAGGCGTCGAAGATTGCGCATTACGCGATGGACAACGATCTCACGCTGAAGGCCGCCGCGCTCAAGCTCGGGTTCGTTAGCGAGGAGGAGTTTGACCGGGTCGTCGACCCTGCCAAGATGGTGACGCCGTATGTGGCCAATGCGGGCGAGCCGGCCAAGGCAGATAGCTTGGTGGGTTGAGGAACGCGAAGCCATGTCCGAAATTGAAGAACGAGCGAACATCACCCTCGTGGATTTCGCATACGCCATGGAAATGGCCGTTGCCGCCCTCCTGTCATACTGGGCAATGACGGCGGGCCTGACGCGACTTGTCGACACGCCGACTGATCTGCTCGGCGGGATGTGGGCCGCCGTTGCCGCCGTTTTCGTGTTTAGGGAAAAGGAGCTCGACAGCGTTTCCGCAGGGCTCGCGCGGCTGATCGCGACATGTGTCAGCTTCGCATTGTGCCTGCCCTATCTCTGGTTTTTCCCGGCAACACCGTTGAGTATCGCAATCCTGTTGGCCATCGGCACCGTCGTCATGGTCTTGCTACGCCGGCGAGGCGACATCATCACGACCGGTATCACAACTGTCGTCGTGATGGTCGTTGCCACCATGGACCCACACGATAGCTGGCGACAACCACTGCTGCGCCTCCTCGATACTGTGGTGGGCATCTCGATTGGCGTTCTTTGCCAGTGGATCGGCTTTCATTTGCTCCAGAGATTCATCCGCGCGCGGCAGGTATCGCGATCCAGCTTAGCCTCGATGCACCCAAAAGGTACGCGACATGACTAATCTGGTTGACGTGACAGTCGCCGGTACCGTCGGTGAAAACTCACGCGGCGGAGAACCAAAGTCGCTTCGTTCCTCGCGGGGGAGATACATCGAAACCACCGACGAGCGCTATGATTTGATCCTTGCGTTCGCAAAAGTGCTCTATGTTAACGGCCAGTCCACGGAACAGGTCGGCGGTACAATCCGGCGGATCGGCGACAGGGCTGGGGTCCGCGCCGAACTGTTGCCGCGCTGGGGTGAACTGGTACTGCGCGGGGAAAGTGGCGGGATCCCACGGATCTGGCAGGTCGCAGCCGTTCCCACCAACGTGGACATGGGCCGCGTCGCTTCCGCAATGCAGGCAATTGCAGACATCGAGGCTGACCAGCTTTCCCTCGACGAAGCACGCAAGCGCATCGACGCTATCAATAACCAGCCGCCGGCACCGACCTGGCTGTTCGCGCTGGCTGCGGGCGCAGGCGCTGTCGCGCTGGCAATTATCTTCGGCGTTCAGCACGGGATTGCCGCACTCGTGATCTTTGCGAGCGCGGCAATGGGCGCTTTGCTCCGCCGCGTTACCGCCCGCGTGAGCACGAACATCTTCATTCAGCCGTTTTGCGCAGCGCTTCTTGCAGGTCTCATCGGGGGATTCGCGGTGCGCTATCAATTAAGCACGGCGCTGCGGCTTGTCGTCGTCTGCCCCTGCATGGTTCTGGTTCCGGGGCCGCACATTCTGAACGGCACGCTTGACCTGATCGGCGGGCGCATTCATCTCGGTGCGGCCCGCGTGATCTATGCCGGTCTTATCCTCGTCGCGATCTCGACCGGGCTGCTGCTCGGGCTTGCGCCGTTCCAGGCGTCGTTGCCGATCGACCCGCCGGGCTTGGCTGTGCCGGTGTGGCTCGATGTCGTTGCGGCTGGCGTTGCGGTCGCTTGCTACAGCGTGTTCTTTTCGACTCCGCTGAACATGCTTGGGTGGCCCGTCGCTGTCGGCGCTCTGGCTCATGCCTTGCGCTGGATTGCAATGGCTAAGCTTGGCTTTGGCGTGGTAGCGGGCGCCCTAGTGGCCTGCCTTGTCGTCGGCTTTCTGCTTGCGCCGGTCTCGCGCCGCTGGCATCTGCCGTTTGCAGCGATCGGCTTTGCGTCCGTGGTGTCAATGATGCCCGGCGTCTACGTCTTCAGAATGATGAGCGGATTGTGGCAGATCGCATCTACGACACAGGAAACGTCACAGTTGGTTGGGACTACGATCGGCGACGGCGTAACCGCGCTCGCCATCATACTGGCGATGAGTGTCGGCTTGGTCGTGCCAAAGATGGCAATCGATCACTTCGGTGATCGGCACCAGCAGAATCAGAGAGGCTAAGGATGCCGTCGCCTGCTCGAAAATGCCGCCGAGCGTCGGCGAAAGCCGTTGATAACAATGGCACGAACGAGGTGATCATGAGCGCTATCTTGGTGAATAATCTGCCAGAGCAGCGAATGGCTTTCGGCGAAGCGCCGCCATCGGAACGCAAGCGCGTCGTGATTGTCGGCGGCGGTTTCGCGGGACTTGCGGCGGCACGCGCGCTGCGGCACGCCGATGCCGACGTCTTGGTGATCGATCGACGCAACCACCACATATTTCAGCCGCTCCTCTACCAGGTGGCGACGGCGGTGCTCTCGCCTGCGGAGATCGCCGCGCCGATCCGTCAGCTCGAGGCGAAGCAGCGAAACGCCAGCGTCGTCCTGGCGGAGGTCACTGGCGTTGACATCGCTTCCCGCACGATTGAGGCGTTCGCCCCCGGCGTGGGCGTCCGCAAGATCGCATTCGACTATCTGGTGGTTGCGACCGGCATGCGCCCGAGCTACTTCGGGCACGACGAATTTGCGCAGTTTGCACCAGGGCTCAAGAGCCTCAGCGACGCTGAAACAATCCGCACCAAAATCCTGAGCGCGTTTGAGCTGGCGGCAACGACTGAGGACGAAAGCGAGCGCACGCGCCAGATGACCTTTGTGCTGGTCGGCGCAGGCCCCACCGGCGTCGAACTTGCAGCGTCTCTGGCGCAAATGGCCAAGGTCACGCTGCGCGGCAACTTTCGTCGCATCGATCCGGCAAAGGCGAGCATCATTTTACTTGATGCGGGCGAGCGGGTGCTGCCGGCCTTCGCTGAGCGGCTGTCCCGCAGGGTGACCAAGCATCTGGAAGAGCTCGGCGTGAAGGTCTTGACCGGCGTCAAGGTTGAGACGGTCGACGAGCAGGGCGTAGTCGCTGGCGGAAGCAGGATCCCAAGCGCTACAGTGCTTTGGACGGCCGGGGTCGCTGCATCGCCACTTGCAAAGATGCTGGGTCCAAAGACCGACCACGCGGGGCGGGCACTGGTTGACCCGTTCCTCAAGGTGGCAAACGCCCCTGGAGTGTTTGTCGTCGGCGACGCAGCGTCGGTGATGCAAGACGGGCGTGCAGTGCCGGGCGTGGCGCAGGCCGCAATTCAGCAAGGGCGCTATGTCGGACGGTTGATCGCGAAGGAGCTGAAGGGCCGAGAGCTCAGACGACCGTTTCGCTATTTCGACAGGGGCAACATGGCCGTCGTCGGCAAGAACTACGCGGTGCTGGAGCGAGGTTGGTTGCGCACAAGCGGCTTCCTGACATTCCTGGTGTGGGCGATCGTTCACATCCTCTCCCTCCCGCAACTGCAGAACCGCCTTCGTGTACAGCGCCAGTGGCTCTGGTCGTATTTCACCGGCCAGCGTAGCTCGCGCCTGATTCCCGAGCCGCCGCGGATGCCGAACGGCTGAGATCCGACAAGGCATCCACACTTGAAGTGTGACCGGATCGCCTCCAGCTTGCGCATGAACGGATGCGCTACGATGACTTCGTTATCTCGGAATTGTCTGCCCGTTAGCCGCGATTGGGCACGATTAGCCGAACTTCACTCGCGATGACAGCGCACCCGGTTTAGCTAGGAGCCAACGCAAGCGGCGGAGAAGAACGGAGTTCGCTTCAGCAGAGCTTCGTGCGCAGGCTTCCGTCGATATCCCGAGCCTTGGAAACAGAGCGGAACAACACAATGTCCAGCAACCCCAGACCCGGCCAGCGAATGACAATCGGCGACTTCCTGCTTCGCCGTCTCGAGGAGGCCGGCATCCGACATCTGTTCGGCGTCCCCGGTGACTACAACCTGACGCTGTTGCAGCAACTTCACGATACCGGGACGGTGAAATGGATCGGCACGACCGGCGAGCTGGTCGCGTCCTATGCGGCCGACGGCTATGCACGGCTGAACGGTCTGGGTGCGCTCCTGGTAACGAACGGCGTCGGTGCCTTGAGTGCGATCAACGGTGTTGGTGGCTCATACAGCGAGCACGTTCCGGTCATCTGCATCTGCGGATCGATCCCGCTCAGGTCCATCGACCGTGGCTTGGGAATGCACCATACCATGGCCGACGGATCGTTTGATCACTTTCTTGACGCCTACGCACGAGTAACCGTCGCGCGGGCCCGGATCACTCCCCGAAACGCGACCACGGAGATCGATCGGCTGATCCTCACCGCATGGCGGGAAAAGCGTCCGGTGTACATGGAGCTGCCTTCCGACATCGCATACCTGGAGATTGAGGCTCCGGCAGATCCGCTCGTGCTCGCCGAACCGCCGAGCGACCGGGAACGGTTGCGTTCGTGCATCGCCGCCGTCGCGGCGAGACTGTCCGCCGCTACCTCCCCGGCGATCCTTGTGGACGCTGACGCGGACCGGTTCGGCGTCGCATCCGAGCTCATGGAACTTGCAGCAAAGCTGCACGCTCCGGTGGCGGTGATCAACGCAGCCAAATCCGTGATCGACGAGACGTTCCCGCATTACCTCGGCATCTATGGCGGCAAGGCAAGCGAGCCGCACGTACGCGACGTAGTCGAGAGCAGCGACTGCCTGCTCTCCGTCGGCTACCGGCCGATCGAGGTCACCACTGGCGACTTCACGGCCTCGCTGCCCAGCGACGCAATCCACGCTCGCGGCCATTCAGTGGATGTGGCCGATGAAAACTATCAGGCGGTGACGCTCAAGGCAGTCCTTCGCGGCGTCATTGACGCGGTTCCGATCGACAGCAAGCGCACCCAACGTCATGTCGTTGCGCCGGTCGTGGCGAGCACGCAGCCCGATGGCTTCGCCAAGCTGACTCAGGCTGCATACTGGCAAGCCATCCAGAGCTATCTCCGACCCGGCGACGTTCTGTATGTCGACAATGGCACGTCTTTCGCTCTCCTGGGCCTAAAGCTTCCGACGGATTGCACCTTCGTCGGATCAATCAACTGGGGCTCGATCGGCTACTCGGTCGGAGCCTTGCTCGGCGCGCTGACCGCAGCGCCACACCGTCGTCACCTGCTGTTCCTCGGCGACGGTTCGTTTCAGGTCACGGCGCAGGAGCTGTCGACCATTCTGCACCATGACCACAAGCCGGTGATCTTCCTGATCAACAACGGCGGGTACACGATCGAACGCGGCTATATCGGCAAGACCGAGCCCTACAACGACATCGCCAACTGGAGCTACGCGGATCTGCCGAAGGTGTTTCGTCCTGATACGTCGGCGCGCTCATTCGTCGTCCAGACCGTCGGGGACCTGCAAAACGTCCTCGCGACACCGAACGACACGATGATTTTCGTCGAATCGATCATGGACCCCCACGACGCTCCCGCCGCGATCATTGGCAGCAGCAACAAGGGTGCCGAGCTGGACTACGGCCCGCGTGGCCCGCAGCAGCGCAAGGATCTGCAGCTTCGGCCAGCCCTACCGACGCTGATCGAGCCCGCGTAAGTGGAATGGAGGACTCACAATGGCTGTGTTTCAGGCCACGAGAACAAAGCCGTCATCGAGCGCGACAGGCGGAGCGAGACGAGATTTTGCTTGGCCTCATCGAACTGCGTACCAAACGAGCGGAGACGGTCGCCTCGCAAAAACTCGCCGCCGCTGAATAACCGGGCAGCAGCTGGCCAGGACCACCTTCGCGTCCAGCACCAATGGTTCTGGGTCCTGTCTCACCAGCCAGCGCAGCTCGCGACTGTACCAGAGCCGCCGAGATGCGCTGCTCCCAGGGGCGGATTGTTCCCGTAGTGCAGCGAAATCCAATCGAAGCAAGATGAAGGGTTTTATGACATGAGCAGGACAGCCGCAGAATTTCTTGTCGAAGCGCTTGAGAAGACCGGTGTCAAGCGAGTCTACGGCGTCGTGGGTGACTCGCTCAATGGCCTCACCGATGTGATGCGGCGGAGGAAGTCAATTGACTGGGTCCATATGCGTCACGAAGAGGCCGCAGCGTTCGCTGCGGGCGCCGAAGCCCATCTCACTGGGAGCCTGGCGGTCTGTGCCGGAAGCTGCGGTCCCGGTAATCTTCACCTGATCAACGGCCTGTTCGACTGCCAGCGCAACGGCGTGCCGGTCCTGGCGATCGCTGCTCATATCCCGAGTAGCGAGATCGGTATCGACTACTTCCAGGCCACCCACCCTGAAAGCCTGTTCAAGGATTGCAGCCACTACGTCGAGCTCGTCTCAAATCCGAAGCTGCTTCCGCAGATTCTCAAGCGTGCCATCCGGGTCGCCGTCGCGAAACGTGGTGTTGCCGTGGTGGTCCTGCCGGGCGATGTCGCGTTGATGGGTCTGGACGCTGGCGTTCCGGAGTGGATGGTGCCCACGGTGCCCGTCCTGCGTCCAAGCGTAACAGATGTCGAGCGTCTGGCCGATCTTCTCAATCAGTCATCCCGGGTGACACTGTTTTGCGGCGCGGGTTGCGCAGGCGCGCATCCCCAGCTCATCGAGCTTGCCCGCAAACTGAAAGCGCCGATCGTGCACGCTTTCCGGGGCAAGGAATTCGTCGAATACGACAATCCCTATGACGTCGGCATGACCGGGCTTGTGGGATTTGCGTCCGGCTACGGGGCCATGAAGAATTGCGACGCCCTGTTGTTGCTGGGTACGGACTTTCCTTACAGGGCGTTCTACCCTGAGCGTGCGAAAATAGCGCAAATAGATGTGCGGCCCGAAGCGCTCGGCAACCGCTGCTCAATTCATCTCGGCTTGCTCGGCACGGTCAAGGACACCCTCGAGGCCGTGTTGCCGGCGATCAAGGAGAAGACGGACTCGAGCCATCTCGACGACGCTCTGGCCGACTACAAAAAGGCGCGCAAGGATCTCGATGCGCTGGCCGAAAGCGGCCCAAACAGCACGATCATTCACCCTCAATACGTGATGCGGCTGGTGAGCGAACTGGCCGCAGACGATGCGGTGTTCACCTGCGATGTGGGAACACCGATCATCTGGACGGCGCGCTATTTGAAGGTCAATGGCAGGCGCCGCATCATCGGCTCATTCAACCATGGATCGATGGCCAATGGCATGCTGCAGGCGATCGGTGCGCAAGCGGCCTATCCTCAGCGCCAGGTGATCTCGATGTCCGGCGACGGCGGCTTCAGCATGATGATGGGAGACTTCATCACGCTGACGCAGATGGGCCTGCCGGTAAAGGTCATCGTTCTCAACAACGGGACGCTCGGCTTCGTCGAAATGGAAATGAAGGCAAGCGGTTTCCTGGATACCGGCTGCGATCTCAAGAACCCGAACTTTGCCTTGATGGCCGAGGCCATGGGAGTTCGCGGCATCCGGGTCGAAAGACCGCAGGAGTTGAGAGCAGCGCTTGAGACCGCGCTGACGCACAAGGGGCCGGTTCTGGTCGACGTGGTGAGCGCGAGGCAGGAACTCGCCATGCCGCCCAAGACGACGCTCGATCAGGCCTACCATTTCGGCATGTTCATGATGAAGGCGGTGCTCGATGGTCGGGCGAGTCAGCTCATCGATCTCGCAAAGGTCAATCTGACGCGCTGAAGGGTTACAGAAAGGAGTGACGCGATGGAATGGACCGCTCTTCTATTGTCCCGGTTGCAGTTCGCCTTCACGGTCTCGTTTCACATCATCTTTCCATCGTTCTCGATCGGTCTTGCGGCCTGGCTCACGGTGCTCGAAGCCTGTCACCTGGTCACCGGCAAGCCGGTCTATCGTCGCCTGTTCGAATTCTGGCTCAAGATATTCGGTGTGGCGTTTGGACTGGGCGTCGTCTCCGGGATCGTCCTCGCATTTGAATTCGGCATGAACTGGAGCCGGTTGTCGGAGGTGACGGGGCCGATTCAGGGGCCGTTGTTGACCTATGAGACGTTCACCGCTTTTGCGTTGGAAGCGTCTTTCTTCGGCGTGATGATTTTCGGGCGAAGCCGCGTAACGCCACTGGTCTATTTGTTTTCTACCACGATGGTAGCGCTCGGCACCACTTTCAGCGCCTTCTGGATCATGGTCAACAATAGCTGGATGCAGGCTCCCGTTGGCTACGCGGTGGAGAACGGCGTTTTCGTTCCGATTGATTGGAAGGCAATTATCTTCAGTCCGGTCGTATGGGTCCGCTTTCCCCACATGCTGATCGCCGCCTATCTGACGGGTGCTTTCTGCGTCGCTGCGACCGGCGCCTGGTATCGTCTGAACAGCAAATTTGCGGCGGAAGCCCTGGTGATGCTGCGCATGGGCCTGTTCCTTGCGGCACTCCTCGTTCCGGTCCAGCTTTTTTTCGGTCACCTTAACGGCGATTACGTTCACGAGCGGCAACCCGCCAAGTTCGCGGCGATCGAAGGCCGCTGGCATGACGAGCAGCCCGCAGGCGAAGTCCTCATCGCCATTCCCGATGAGGCTAGGGAGCAGAACCATTTCGAGCTGAAGATCCCGTATCTCGGCAGCCTCATCGCCTCGATGCGGTTCAATTCGAAGGAGGTCGGGCTGAACAGCTTTCCGAGGCAAGACCGGCCACCCGTCTTGGTCCCGTTCTTTGCCTTCCGGGTCATGGTCGGCTGCGGCCTTTTGATGATGGCGTTGGCGTGGCTTGGTTCAATCTATCTTTTGACTGATCGTAGGAGAGGGGAGACGGTGTTGCTGTGGGGGACGTTTCTGAGCTTTCCGCTGCCGTTCGTTGCCACCCTGACGGGATGGTTTACCGCCGAAGTAGGCCGTCAGCCCTGGAGTGTCTACGGTGCGCTTCGCACAGCCGACGCCGTCACGCCGGCTCTCACCGTCGAGGCGGTGACGGTGTCCTTGATCATCTTCGTCGTTGTCTATCTCGTCATCTTCAGCTTCGGAACGCTTTACGTCTATCGCCTCTTGAGAGCAGGCCCCGTCGAGTCCAAGCCCGTCCTTCCTCTCAATCCGAAGCGTCCGCTGGCCGTTGCGGGCGGCAGCCCTGTTCGGAAAATCGTGGAAGGGAGTGTAACATGATCCTGTTTTGGGCAGGCCTGCTTGCAGTGGCAATGCTGCTTTATGTGCTGCTGGACGGCTTCGACCTTGGTGTAGGCATCCTGTTTGCCTTCGCGGACGAACCCGGTCGGCGTAAGATGCTCGCCGCCATCTCGCCGGTCTGGGACGGCAACGAGACCTGGCTCGTCGTCACCGGCACGGTTCTGTTCGGTGCGTTTCCTGCCGTTTATGCCGCGCTCTTGTCTGCGTTCTATCTGCCGCTGGTGTTGATGCTCTGCGCCCTGATCCTGCGCGGCGTCGCGTTTGAGTTTCGCTACAAGGCGCAGACCCGCTTTCGCTGGATCTGGGACATCGGTTTTGCGGGTGGATCACTGATCGCAACCTTCATTCAGGGGATGACAGTTGGCGCTCTTGTCGAGGGCCTGCCGATGAAGGATGGTCATTATATCGGCGGGACGTTTGGCTGGTTTAGCCCCTTCGCAGCGCTCTGCGGCCTTGGGCTCGTGCTCGGCTACAGTCTGCTCGGCGCCAGCTGGCTGGTGAGGAAGTGCGAGGGGCCGCTGCGGGAGCGCGCCTACCAATTGCTCCCCGTGCTGACCGTCGGCGTGCTTGCCTTTCTGGTCACCGCGTTTGTTCTGGCGGTCGCCATGCATCTCAGCCTGATGGACCGCTGGTTCGAGCGTCCCTATCTCGTGCTATTTCCTCTGATCGGCGCGGTATCTGCAATTGGTCTGCTGAAGGCAGTGCAACGCCGCAACGATCTCGCTCCATTCAGATTCGTAGCGCTGATCTTTATGGCGGCGTTTGGCACCTTGGCCTGCTCGTTCTGGCCGTACATGATTCCGTTCGCGCTTACCGTCGACCAAGCGGCCTCGCCGAAAGAGAGCCTGGCATTCATGTTCTGGGGAGCCGGACTCTTCGTGATGCCACTCACGCTGGCCTACACGCTCATTGTCTACCGGCTGTTCCACGGAAGAGTGACAGAAGCGACCTACGAATGATGGTGCCCCTGGTTGTTGCTCCGAGGGAGCAGCGAAGAATGCTGGCGGCGCCATCGGTCTCCACGTCAGCGAAGGTTGCTGTACGGCCAACGCCGTGAGATACTCGAAATGATGTGCCGAACGATGGATGCGTCGATTATTTCAGGTTTCGCGGCATTGGCCGGAGCTGCGATCGGAGGCTTGACCTCGGCGGCGGCGGCCTGGTTTACACAGCGTAACGTGGCGCAGATCCGATGGGTCTCAAGTCAGGCGCTACGCCGCCAGGATCTCTACCGCGACTTCATCGAAGTCGCCGCCAAATGCTATATGCATGCACTCCAGCACGACAGGCCGGACGTTCCCGGTGTGGTTCAGGTCTATTCCAATATCTCGCGGATGCGCGCCTTGTGTTCATCCGAGATCGTAGAAACGGCCGAGGATGTCGCGCAGAGGATCCTCGCCGCCTATGCAAGGCCCGACAAGAGCTTCATCGAATTACGGGCCATGGTCAACGATCACACCATCGACCTGCTCCATGATTTCAGCCAGGCTTGTCGGCTCGAGCAGGATCTTTAAGTCAATAAGTCGATCATTGGTCCGCGTTGTCCGAGGCTCGATATTCGACTTTCTTTTGCTTTGCGGCGTTCGCAGGGTCGGTGATTGCTTGCAGCCACCCGGGAACAATTTCGACCCATCGATCAGAAGCTTCCGTGCGCCGTTCGGGAGTCTGAGTTCACGACCGATCGAAGCCGAACCACGAGTTCGCATGCTTGCTTGCCATCGGCAGCGATACTGCTGAGGGTCTGTCGCACTTTCTCGAGGTCCGGCGGTTGGACGCGCAACCATCGCAACCGAGCCTGTGCGCTCAGGACCAATGCCGCGAATGCGCCGATGAGTTCGTGGGCTCGTGCATCGAAGGGACGCGCGGACTCCGCTGAAGTTTGCAACGGTACCTCGCTCCTGGCGGCGGTCACCCTTCCTCGAATGGGAGGGCGTGCTGATTCGTGAGCATGAGAAGTCGCCTTAACAATTGGCGGGGGAGGGTCCCGTTGGAGTTGTGGCCTTACTTGCGATCGCTTTCGCTGCGACAGCCATGGCGTTGACCGTCGTATCGTCTGCACCGTCTACGCTGTGGCGGGCCGCAATAAATGCAGGATCGTTGTAAGACAGCCACGTGACGCCCGACGCGTCCCGCCAGACCAGTGTCTTCAGCGGCAGGTCCATCCCGATCGTCTGGTTCGCCTGCATCAATGGTGTGTGTCCACCTTTGCATTACCGAAGATCAGGAGCTCTGTCGGCCGCAGCGCGAGGCCCACAGCAGCCGCCCCTTGATGAACTTGACCCAAAGTAACTTTCTAGTGCGGGAGCGGGTCGAGGAGTCCCAACGGTTTCGAGGGAATGCATCGGGAGCGATTTGGGACGCCAAAGCGCGATCTCCTACGAGTTTCTGTTCCTGATTGAAGTAATCGCAGTTCAGCTCGCGAGCCCCGTCAGCATCGTTCAGAAACGCAGTCACGTGGATCGCCGGACTCGCGTGGCGGCCTAGGTGGATTCGTGCCGCGGAGAGCGAGGTCGTGCCCGACGATCTCTGTAAGGAGGTGGCCGGTGCCATAAGCTTTCGTATCGCCTCGTGCTTCCTTTGGATGCCCGATCTCTACCGCCGCTCAATTGAGCTGCTTGTGCCAATGCTCCTAGTCTGCACTTGTCCGACCAGCGCGGGGGGCCAAAAGGGAGAGAACAATGTCTTACCGCACGGAAAGTCACTGCTCTGACAAGGGCACGCGATGCGCAGTCTGCGATGGAAAATTTGGTCTCGTCCGGCATTATTCCTGGCGAACCCAGCTTTGCTCCCAGAAATGCGTCGATCGTCTCAAGGCTCGCCGCCAAAGTGACCGCAATTGGATGGGCTGGCTCCGAATCGCCTTCGATCATTCACTTGAAAATCATGCGAGGGCCTCATGACGCTCCATATCTCACAACGAGGCAGGCAATATCTGAAGACAGCAGAGACTTTGTTTCGCACCGCCCAAACCATGACCGACCGAGTGGTTGCGGCCCAGCTCAAGGCCCTTGCCGACGACTACGAGCGGCGAGCCGAGAAGGCTTCGCGCATCGATGCGGCTAAGGCATTGGCTCGATCCGCCGCCAGCGCTGAACCAGAGTGGAGTGCATGAGCTGATGGGCAGGGTCGCTCATGAGCTATCGCGCCAACTGTAGATCGTCCAACTGAAGCACCGCGTCGGCGTCGGGAGCTTCGGGCACATTCGGCAGCAAACGATTGCCGGCTAGAATGGACCACTGTTTCCGTCCTTCGTTCCGCGTCGTCGAGGGCGCCAGCAAGGCTCGGATCTCGCCGCCACCCACCCGACTGCACGAGGTTGAACATGACCCAGGTGTATTTCCACTGTTCCAACACGAAGAAGGTTTTCCTCGATCAACACGGCGCCGTGGTGAACGATATTGCCGAGGCGCGCGAGCATGCGACCCACCTGGTGCAATCCTTCACCAACGAGCGCACTCTTGAGGATTGGCGAGACTGGGTCATGCATGTCAACAACGATCAGGGCGATGAGCTCTTCGTCGTGCCCTTCACCTTCGTGCTCGGCAAGTCGAATTGATGAGGGTGTCGGTCGACATCAGTTACTTCGCCTTTGCTGGATTGCTCCGGCAGTCTCGCCCTGGTCGAATGTGCTCGATGTGCTGCGATACGTATTAGCCACGATCTGCCGAGATTTGGACTGCTTCACTCGCCCGGCATCCCTCGTCGGATATCAGTTTGCCTCTCGGAGGCTGGTTCCCTTGCAAGTGCTCGGCGCCCGGCGCCTGGTCCCTCCGCCGCGGCTCCCTTGCGGCCGGTCCTTTCCCCTCCCGAGGACCGGCCGCTCGTTTCGGGGCCTGACGGGCGCCAGCGCCGTATCGGACGGGCCTGGCGGCTCTCTGGATCGGCGAAGTCTCGATCGGTGAGTACAAACCGGGCGGAGATCTGCGATGGCTTATGATGATTTCTTTTCAGCGGCGCTTGCCCATCTGCACGCCGAACGGCGCTATCGGGTGTTTGCCGATCTTGAGCGCATCGCCGGACGTTTCCCGCACGCAACATGGCATTCCCCGGACGGCCCACGCCCCGTCGTCGTCTGGTGCTCGAACGACTACCTGGGCATGGGCCAGCATCCCAAGGTGATCGGCGCGATGGTTGAAACGGCGACGCGGATGGGCGCGGGGGCCGGTGGCACGCGCAATATTTCCGGCACCAACCATCCGCTGGTCGAGTTGGAGCGCGAACTCGCTGACCTCCACGGCAAGAAAGCGGCGCTGGTCTTCACCTCGGGCTACGTATCCAACGAAACCGGCATCCCTACCATCGCCGGGCTGCTTCCTGATTGCGTGATCCTGTCAGACGCCTGGAACCACAATTCGATGATCGAAGGCGTGCGGGCGTGGACAAGAAGATCTGGCGCCACAATGACGTCGGTCATCTCCAGGAATTGCTGGCAGCGGAGGCCCCGGAGCGGCCGAAGCTGATCATATTCGAAGCTCTCTACTCGATGGATGGCGACATCGCGCAGGTGAATCAAATCTGCGAGCTCGCGGAGCGCTATGGCGCCATGACCTATATCGACGAGGTCCATTCGGCCGGCGTGTATGGACCGCGCGGCGCCGGTATCGCTGCGCGGGAAGGGGCCTTGCACCGCATTGACGTGGTTGAGGGGACGCTTGCGAAGGCCTTCGGCGGTCTCGGCGGCTACATCGCGGCAAATGCCAATATCATCGATGCGGTGCGCTCCTACGCGCCGGGCTTCATTTTCACCACCGCACTGCCGCCGGCGGTTTGCGCCGCCGCGACCGCGGCGATCCGACATCTCAAGGCGTCGCAATGGGAGCGCGATCGCCACCAGGAACGCGCGGCGCGGGTCAAGGCCGTGCTCAATGCGGTGGGCCTGCCGGTCATGCCCAGCAAGACGCATATCGTGCCGGTCATGATGGGTGAAGCGGAGACGTGCAAAAAGGCGAGCGATCTCCTGCTCGCCGAGCACGGCATCTATGTGCAGCCGATCAACTATCCGACTGTCCCGCGAGGCACGGAGCGGCTGCGCATCACGCCGACGCCCTACCATGATGACGCACTGATCGACGCGCTGGCTGAAGCGCTGGTCGATGTATGGGGGCGACTTGGGTTGCCCTTGCGACGGCAAGTGCTCACGGCGGAGTGACTGCCACCACAAGCAGCATCGGTACAAGCCTCGTATCCAGCACAGGCGCCAATTACTCTATCCACGCTCGCGGCTCGGCGATTAGCAAGACCCCTAGGCCGGGCTTTGGCGTACGCGGGATGAGGCTCTAATATCTAGTAGTCTGGACCGTAGGTTCCCACGCGCCGGAAATGAAAACAGCTGGTAAATCAATGGGATTGACTGACACTCTCTCCGCCACCCCATTGTACTCACTGCATCCGATTTTCCGAATCAACAGCAAAATCAATTAGCTAGGACCCGGCGAACTGCATTTTTTGATCGTGGGTTCGGAGGAGGCTTCCTCCGCCACTACGCTGTTTCTTCTCTTTCTCATCGTTGAATCGACATCAAGAACAACGAGCAGCGAGACAAAGGCTGTTGCCGCTAGTCCGCGATGTACCCTAATCGCTGCCCAAACCGTGGGTTTTGGCTGTGGGTTCGGAGGATGGATTTTGCGAGGGCGACCAGCGGCCACGCTGCTCGCGCTGCGTGCGGAACGCGTTTGGCGCGCCGAATTCGTTGGGGTGGTCTGCCTGAAGGCTCATCAGTTTTTGATTGGACCGAATCGATGAGTCGCTCGCGCAATGGGGCTTCATGGAGCCTAGACGCCTGGGATTGCTCGTAACGACGCTAGGGCGTCGATTTAACGGATGAAGATGAGCGTCGAGGATGCCGCGGGGCCGGGCGGAGCGTCGGTGCGGTAGACCGCCTCAAGACGATAAGAACCCTCTTGGGCGTCCGGCAAATTGAGGCGGACCAGTCGCCCGGAATCGAGATCCTCGCGTACCATGGGTCTCGGCATATAGCCCCAACCAATACCAGCTTTCAGCAGCGAGTGCTTCGACCCCAGATCGGCCAGGCGCCAGGTCGAGAGGCCGACCACGCCAAAATCCTTCGATTTGGTGAGCTGTGAGCGGTCACTCAGGACCAGCTGCACATGATCGCGCGCTGCACCGGGCTTGTTCTTCTTCGCCACCGCCAGCGGATGATGCACAGCCGCGACAGGAAGCAGTTTGACGTCGCCGACATAGACGCGCCCGATGCCCGCCATGCCCTCGATACCGGGGAGTAGCCCGGAAATGCCGACGATCGCCGTGCGGTCCACGACCAGCTGCATGACGCCGCCCAACGCCTCGATGTGCAAACGGAGCGCGACCGTCGGAAACCTGGCGCTGAAGGCGGTCAGCGCGTCGACCACGCGTTCGGTCGGCAGCATGACATTGAGAACAATGTGTACTTCCGCCTCTAGGCCCTGGAGCAGGCCTTTCACCTTGGCACGCAGCTTGTCGGTGCTATCGGTTACGGTGCGTGCTTCCGCCAGCACCGTAACTCCGGCTTGGGTCAATTGGGGCTTGCGCGTCGATTCGCGGTCGAACAGCGAGACTCCCAATTGGGACTCGAGATTGGCGATGGCGTAGCTGACGACGGACGTCGCGCGATTGAGCTTCCTGGCCGCAGCGGCGAAGCTTCCGGCTTCGACGACAGTGAGAAACACCCTCAATTGGTCGAGGGTAGGCATGCCTGGGTCGGACGGCATATCGAAATTGCCAATCTCTTCGATGAGCAAAAACGGTCAGGCCGGCGATTCGCGAGCCAGATGAACGTCACTCAATGCTACGCGAACTCCTCCTACCGGGTCGACGGCAAGGATATTGACGGCAGCACAATGGCAAGTTACTTTGTTGTTAGCAAGCAAGATAATTAAGCTCCAGGATAACGATGCAAAAATATCAAATGCTCATCGATGGCCGCTGGTGCGATCCGTCTTCCAGTCAGTGGTTTGAGACGGCCGAACCCTTTTCGGGAAGACCTTGGGCGCTGATCCCGCGTGGCGAAAGGACGGATGCCGACAGGGCTGTGGATGCGGCCTATCGGGCCTTCAAAGCTCCGGCTTGGGCGAAACTGACCGGAACCGCTCGCGGCGCGCTGTTGCGCAAGCTGGCCGACCTGATCGAACACAATGTGGAGTTGCTCGGCACGATTGAGCAGCGCGACAACGGCAAGCTCATCGCCGAGGTGAGCGGCCAAGTGCGAAACGTCGCGCAGTGGTTTCACTATTATGCCGGGCTCGCCGACAAGATCGAAGGCGCGGTCGTGCCGATCAACAAGGCGGGCGTTTTCAACTATGTCAAATACGAGCCGCTCGGCGTCGTCGCTGCGATCACACCATGGAATTCGCCGCTTGCATTGACGACCTGGAAGATGGCGCCGGCGCTTGCGGCTGGCAACACCATCGTCATCAAGCCGAGCGAGTTTACCTCCGCCTCCCTTCTGGAGCTAGGAAGGTTGGCGCTCGAAGCGGGCTTTCCCGCCGGCGTTGTCAATGTCGTGACGGGCTACGGCCCCGAAGTGGGGGAGCCCTTGGTGACACATCCTCGTGTTGCCAAGGTCGCTTTTACTGGAGGCGCCGCAGGTGGACGTGCCGTAAATCTTGCGGCCGCGGCCGATTTCAAATCGGTCACGCTCGAACTGGGCGGCAAGTCTCCCAACATCGTCTTCGATGACGCCGATCTCGATCAGGCCGTGAAAGGCGCGATTTCCGGCGTCTTCGGAGCTTCGGGGCAGACCTGCATGGCTGGCTCCCGGCTTCTTCTGCAGGAGTCGATCCACGATGCCTTCGTGGAGAAGCTCGTCGTCGCAGTGCGCGAGGCGAAGATCGGCGATCCCTCGCGAATGGAGACCCAGATCGGTCCGATCGCCACGCGTGCGCAGTGGGAGAAAGTCCTGCGGATGATCGAGATGGCGAAGGCGGAGGGCGCGACCTGCGTGCTCGGCGGTCATCCGCTCGAGGGTCCCGAATTCGGTCAGGGACAATTCGTCGCCCCGACCATCTTCACCAATGTCAGCAACAGCATGCGGATTGCCCAAGAGGAAGTGTTCGGCCCAGTGCTGTGCATCCTGAAGTTCAAGGACGATGCCGAGGCGATTCGCATTGCCAACGACGTCGAATATGGACTTGCCGCCGCTGTCTGGACGCAGAACCTGCAGCGGGCGCTCGACAGCGTTGATCAGCTCGAGGCTGGAACGGTCTGGGTGAACAACTACCGCGCCACCTCCTTTACCACGCCGTTCGGTGGCTACAAGCACAGCGGTCTCGGTCGCGAGGGCGGGACCGAGGCCATCAAAGAGTATCTCCAGGCAAAGAGCGTGTGGATCACCACGCGGCCGAATCGCGCCAATCCCTTCGTTCTTGGTTGAGCATCCCGATGAGCAAGAGATCTGACATCGACGCGGACAAGTTGGCTGCCTGGTGGCGCACGGACATCATCTCCATCGCGCCCGGCCAGATACGCATGCGGGGCTACCCGATCGAGGAATTGATCGGACGAATTGGCTTCTGTGAGATGATTTGGCTGATGCTGCGCGGTGAGTTGCCGTCGCCGAAGCAGGCGTCGTTGCTGCAAGCAGCACTCGTCGCAGCCGTTGATCATGGTCCGCAGGCGCCTTCGATCGCCATCGCCCGAATGGCGATGACCTGCGGTCTCGGGATCAACAATGCGATGGCTTCGGCCATCAATGCGCTGGGCGACGTTCATGGTGGCGCCGGCCAGCAATGCCTCGAGCTCTACGAGGCGATAGCAGTACTGACCGCCTCGGGCGTATCGTTGAGCGAAGCTTCGCGGCAGGAAATCGAGCGCCGTCTCGATGCCGGGGAGCATATTCCGGGCTTCGGCCATCGTTTCCACGGCATCGACCCTCGCGCCGGTCGGCTGCTCGCTCTCGTCGCCGAAGTCGCCGGCTCGGACGGCGTCACCGGGCGTTTCAAGCAGATCGGCGAGGCCGTCGAAGCCGCGCTCGCGCAAATCAAGGGCAAGACCGTGCCGATGAACATCGATGGTGCGACAGCCGTCATCTATGGCGAGTTGGGCCTGCCATCGCCGCTGGCGCGCGGCCTCTTCGTGCTGTCGCGCAGCGTCGGGATTCTCGCCCACGCCTGGGAACAGCACGAGCAGGGTGGCCGGATTAAGGGACCGATGCCGCCGAGCGTTTCCTATCGCTATGAGGGCGAAGCGTTACGTCACATCGAGGAGGCCAACCGATGAACGCGTCCGCTGCGGAACCGCTCGCGGGTCTTCGCGTGCTCGATTTCGGGCACACCGTCATGGGGCCATCCTGCGGCCTGATCCTCGGCGACCTCGGTGCCGATGTCTTGCGGATCGAACCGGCACCCAACGGCGATCCCACGCGTCGGCTGAAGGGGTTCGGCACCGGCTATTTCGGCTTCTACAATCGTAACAAGCGCAGTTTTGCGGTCGATCTCAAGACGCCGGAAGGGCTGGAGATCACGAAACGCCTGCTTGCCGATTCGGATGTGCTGATCGAAAATTTCGGTCCTGGCACGATGGAGCGCCTAGGTCTCGGCTATCCGGTCGTAGCAGAACTGAACCCGCGGCTGATCTATGCAAGCCTCAAGGGTTTTCTGACTGGTCCCTACGAAGAGCGGCTGGCGCTCGACGAAGTCGTGCAGATGATGTCGGGGCTCGCTTACATGACCGGCCCCAGCGGACGCCCATTGCGGGCCGGCACCTCGATCATCGACATCACGGGGGGCATGTTCGCAGTGATCGCCATCCTCGCGGCGCTGCGCATACGGGACGCGACCGGCAAGGGGCAACTCGTCGAGAGCGCATTGTTCGAAACGGCCGCCTTCCTGATGGGCCAGCATCTCTGTTATTCGGCGCAGAATAGCGAGCCGATCCCGCCGATGCCCGAACGTGTCTCGGCCTGGGCCATCTATGAGACGTTTCCTGTCAACGATGGACGACAGATCTTTGTGGGGATCACGACCGATAGCCACTGGCAGCGCTTCTGCGCGGTGACGGGGCGAGACGATCTGGCGCGAGATACGGGCCTCGCCGCCAACAATGACAGGATCGCAGCCCGGCCGCGCCTGGTGCCTATCATCCGCGATTATTTCGCGTCCCTCTCAATGGACCAGGCGGTCGAGATCTGCAGTAAGGCGCGCATTCCCTTCGCACCCATCGCGCATCCTGAAGACCTCTTCGACGATCCACATCTCCGTGACACCGAATTCCTGTTGCCGACGCGGCTGCCGGGAAACATCGCAACGCGCCTGCCGCGTTTGCCTGTGTCGCTGGCTCATTCGAAGCCGGGCCTGCGCCGCAATCCTCCAAATATGGGCAGCGACACCCGCGAGGTCTTGCGTGACCTTGGCTTCAAGGAAGCCGAGGTCACGGATCTCCTCGCGCGGGGCGTCGTCGCCGTCGATCCAACGGAAACCGAGAAAAATCAGCGGGAGAAAATGTCATGAATAACGTACCGGAGCACAATGAAAGCGACGTTGTCGTCGTCGGTTGTGGGATAGCCGGGCTGAGCACCGCGGTTTCTGCACTGCAGGGCGGGCTCTCCGTCACGCTGATCGAACGAGCGCCTGAGCCGGATTTCGGTGGCAACAGCCGCTGGACCGAAGCCTATTGCCGCATGAAGAATGAACGCGAGATCTCCGATGATTTCGAGGAACACTTCGCGGCCAACGCGGGCTGGAACATCGATCCGAACGTACTGTCGGCCGCGGCCGACGGCTATACCGACTGGCCGAGTTATGTGAAGGCACATCCCTTCCCCGATCCTGAAGTGATCACGACCTTTGCCGCAAATGTTCCGAGCACTGTCGCTTGGCTCAACAGCTTCGGTCTGCGTTTTGAGCCCCAGCCGATCTATCTCCTTACCCAGAATACGTCGCGAATTGCTGCAAAGGGCGGGGGCCTCGCGCTCATTGAGCGGTTGATGCAAGAGGCCAAGGCTCTCGGTGCGAGCGTGCTTTTCGAGACGACGGCTGTCGATCTCCTCCGCGATGAAGATGGCCGGATCGCCGGCATTTCGGTCGTCGGACCCGACGGCTTGAGGCGGTCGGTCAAGGCGCGTGCAACAGTGCTCGCCTCCGGCGGCTACCAGGGCAATCAGGAGATGATGACGCGTTATATCGGGCCGAAGGCCCGCTATATCCGACCGGTGGCGCGCGGCGGTTATTACAATAAGGGTGAAGGCCTGCGCATGGCGCTCGCTGCGGGGGCCGCTCCCGCCGGTGAGTATGGTTCGTACCACGCCGAGCCTGTCGATCCGCGGTCGCGTCAGGCCGAAGCGGTCGTGTTCATCTGGCCCTACGGTATCCTCGTCAACAAGCTGGGCAGCCGTTTCATCGACGAAGCGGCGGCGACGGCTGACGCCACTTACGACAACGTCACGCGGACTATTGCGGACCAGCCAGATGGGATCGCCTGGGTGATTTTCGACGCACAGGTCGAAGAGATACCGCGCTGGCGCGCCAGCATCCGATCCGACGAACCGGCTTTGGAGGCCAACACGATTGCCGGACTGGCACAGCAACTCGGACTGCCAGCCGCCGCACTTGAGCAGACCGTAGCCGCCTTCAATGCGGCATGCCCGCCAGCGGCAGGCGAGTTCACACCGCTCGCTCTCGACGGACGCAAGATCGTCGGCCTCGAGCCGGCCAAGTCCAACTGGTCGCGGCCGCTGATCAAGGCGCCGTTCCGCGCCTATCCGATCATTTCGGCAAACTGCTTCACTTTCGGCGGCCTCAAGGTCAACACTAACGCCCAGGTGCTCGACACCGATGGACGGGTGATGCCCGGCCTTTATGCGGCCGGCGAGACGGTTGGCATCTACCACCAGGTCTATACGGGTTCGACGTCGGTGTTGCGCGGAGCGGTATTCGGCCGTCTGGCCGGCAGCCATGCGGTCACCACGCTCCGGTGAGTCGCGATGATGGCGAGAAGCGGAGACTTCGTCGGCACGATCGATACTTCGGCGGGCAAGCGACAGGTCGTTGACCTCGAAGCGGCGGCGGCGCGGTATCCGGCGCTCAGCGAGGCGCCACGCATATTGCTGGTGTTCGCCGAGAATCTGTTGCGCCATGGCGGTGGATCAAACGACCTCGAAGCGTTGCTCGGCGGTCGCGGTGAGGTGAGTTTCCGGCCATACCGCGTGTTGATGCAGGACTATGCGGGACTGCCTGCGCTTCTCGACATCGCCGGACTGCGCGAGGCTGCGGCGCGGGTAGGGCGCAACCCGGCGACGATCGACATCGCGTGCCCGGCCGATCTAGTGATCGACCATTCGATCCGTGTCGCGCATACGGGGCCGGGATCGGCCGAGCGAAATCTCGCCGACGAGCTGGCGGAAAATGCCGAGCGCTTTACCTTCCTCAAATGGGCGGAGTCGGCTTTTCCGCGCCTGCGCGTCGTCCCGCCGGGCAACGGTATCGTCCATCAGGTCAACCTTGAGCGGCTGGGGCAGGTCATCGTCGACGACGGCGAATGGATCTTTCCGGAAACGCTTGTTGGGACTGACAGCCACACTCCGATGATCAATGGCCTCGGAGTGCTCGGCTGGGGCGTCGGCGGGCTGGAAGCGACGGCTGCGATGCTCGGGCTGCCGCTCTCGGTGACGGCGCCGGCCGTCACCGGCGTTTGCCTGCAAGGATCTCCGCCGGAAGGCGTTCTCGCCACGGATATCGCGCTCGCATTGGCCGAGCGTCTGCGTCGGGAAGACGTGGTCGGACAATATCTGGAATTCTTCGGCGAGGGCGTGGCTCAACTGTCGGCGCCCGATCGCGCGACAATCGCCAACATGACGCCGGAATATGGGGCGTCGGCATCGCTGTTTCCGGTCGACCGCCGGACCGTCACTGCCCTCCGAGACAGCGGACGCAACGCTGCCGCGGATCGGGTGGAGCGCTACGCGCGGCAGTTGGGATTGTGGGCTGCGCCCGACGAACGCCCGCGCGCGTTCTCACGCGTCATCATCTTTGACCTCTCGACGCTGCGTCGCGCGGTCGCCGGCCCCAGCCTGCCGCACCAACGTCTGGATCTGCCCGACGTGGCGCTCAGTCTACCGCAGCGGCCCCGTCCGACGCACTCCGGCCTCGAGGATGGCGACATCGTCATCGCAGCGATCACGAGCTGCACCAACACAGCCAATCCGGTGGCAATGATCACGGCAGGCCTGCTCGCGCAGAAGGCATTGGCGCGCGGCCTGCGTTTGCCGGATCGCATCAAGGCGTCGCTCTCGCCGGGGTCGCGCGCGGTCACAGCGTATCTCGATGAGCTCGGACTCCTCGCCCCTCTGCAGGAAGTGGGCTTTTGGCTGGCCGGCTATGGTTGCATGACCTGTGTCGGCAATTCCGGTGATCTCGCGCCGAACGTCGTCGCCGAGATTGCGAATCGTACCGTCGCGGCGATTCTGTCAGGCAACCGGAATTTCTCTGGACGCATCCACCCGCTGGTCAAAGCAAGCTATCTCGCTTCGCCGCCGCTGGTGGTGGCCTACGCGCTGGCGGGCACCATGCGGCGAGACCTCTCACGCGATCCGATCGCGCTCACGCCGGACGGTCCGGTGTTTCTCGGCGATCTTTGGCCGACACCCGGAGAGGTTGCAGCCGCATTGAGCCGGGTCGGATTGTCGGCGGGAGGCAAGGAGCCGTTCGTCGCCGGCCCGGCTTGGCTCGCCCTTCCGTCGGAAGACACGCCGCTATTTCATTGGCAGGAGGGAAGCTCCTATCTGACGCCGCCTCGGTTCGACGCCGATGCGCCAGGGGAAACCGTGTTGCCGGCATGCAGGCCGCTGCTTCTTCTCGGGGACAACGTGACGACCGATCACATCTCTCCCGTCGGCCGGATTTCGCCGGATGACCCTGCGGGACAGTATCTTCTGAAGCTTGGCGTGAAGCCCGGAGACTTCAACAGCTACGGGGCGCGCCGCGGCAATGGCGAGGTCATGCGCCGTGGTACCTTCGCCAATCCGACGCTCGAGAATGCTCTCTGTGCGGACCAGCGGGGTGCATGGACGCAACATCAGCCCAGCGGCGAGGTGATGAGGCTGTTCGACGCCGCCGAGCGCTATGCCGGGGCGCAGGTACCCTTGGTGATCGTTGCCGGCAAGGCTTATGGCACGGGCTCAGCGCGCGATTGGGCGGCAAAAGGCACACGTGCGCTGGGGGTGCGGGCCGTGCTTGCAGAGAGCTTCGAGCGCATTCACCGCGCCAATCTCGCCCTCGTCGGTGTTCTCCCTCTGCAGTGGATCGAGCGGCCGGATCCACCGCTCACTGGGCGCGAGACGCTGTCGCTCGACATGCCTTCGAGCGAGTTGCGCGCCGGAACGATCGTTCAGGTTCAACTGACTGACGATCAGGGCGGGCACCGCACAGTCGAGGCTCGCTGCCGGCTCGACACTGCTTTCGAGCTCGAGTGCTGGCGCGCCGGCGGGATGCTCGCTCGCGCGTCGGAAGCGTAGACAATCATAATTTGAGGAAGGAAACGATGAGAACGATAGAGAGCGCCTTTGACGCGCCCGATGCAACCACGATGATCGACGCATCAAATGCTCCTGCGGTAGACCTGTCGCAGCCGCCGATGTCGCCGAAGATGGCCTGGCGTCTCGTGCTTTCGACGTTGCTCGGTACCACCATCGAATTCTTCGATGTGTATATTTATGGGCTCGCTGCAGGGCTCTATTTCGCCCATGTATTCTTCGCTGACGCGAGTCCGACAATCGGCGTCATCGCATCGTTCGGGACTCTGGCGAGCGGTTTCCTGGTTCGTCCGATCGGCGGCATCATAGGAGGCCACTACGGTGATCGCTATGGGCGCAAGAAGGTGCTCGTCGCCAGCATGATCATCATGGGCGTCAGCACGTTCCTTGTCGGCATCCTGCCCGGCTACGCCCAGATCGGGCACTGGGCGCCGGTCCTGCTGATCCTTGCCCGCCTCGCCCAGGGCCTTGGTGCCGGGGCGGAGTGGGGCGGTGGGCTGCTGATGCTGGTCGAGCACATGAACAAGACGCATCGCGGCTTCTGGGGCAGCCTCACCAATTTCGGCATCTGGCTCGGCATCGCCATCGGTACGTTGATATTTGCCGGCATCACGCGCCTTGCGCCGGAAACCCAGGAGTGGACTTGGCGTGTACCTTTCCTGGCGTCGGGGGTTCTTGTTCTGATCGGACTATGGGTACGGCTCGGCGTTTCCGAGACGCCGATCTTCGCGAAGGCCGAGCAAGACGCCAAGGCGGCCGGTCACGAGCGTCTGCCGATCACCGACTTGTTCCGCCGCCATCTGACGCCGACGATCCTCGCGGTATTCATCGCACTCGGTGCCGCATCCTTCCAGATCTACGGCGCGTTCGCGACGTCCTATGCAGCCATGCTGCACTTGCCGATGAGCACGATACTGCTCTTCCAGTTCATCAACGGTCTGTTCGCGATGGGATTTACCGTTTTCTTCGGCTGGCTTTCGGATAAGACGGGACGCCGCAGTCTTGCGATCACAGGCAGTATCATCGTGGTGCCGGCAACATACATGTTGTTTCGTTCGCTGAACGCAGGGGATCTACCGCTCGTGCTGGTCTGGCTTGTCCTGCTCGAGATCGGCCATTCGATGGTGTATGGACCCATGGGAGCTTTCCTTGCTGAATTGTTTGACACACGCACGCGGTACACCGGCGTCTCGCTCGCTTATCAGGTCGGAGCGGCGATTTCGGGGTTGGGGCCGTTGATCGCGAGCGCGATGCTCGCGTCGGCCGGCGGGCCTCCTCACGTCTACGGTGTCGTGTTGATTGTGGCCGTGACAGGTCTTCTGACCATTGTCGGCGCTGCTTGCGCCCAAGATAGGACGGGACGAGAATTGCCCACGTGACCAAAAGCCAATGCCTGGGCCGAATTGCTGTTTGGCCCAGCCACTGAACGGGCGATGAGAAATACGTGCCGCCCAGCCTGGCAACCTTGACAAGCGGGCCTCGCTAAATTACTTTCCTGTTAACAAGCAACAATTATCGAGAGGATTCCCATGGCAATCGCGAAGCTGTCCGACAAGCGT